>NZ_CAWUDP010000167.1:0-12830 GCF_963920835.1 Scytonema sp. PCC 10023 | reverse complement strand
GCGCTGCAGGAGGGTTTCCCTCCGTAGGCGACTGCGAACCCGAAGGGGGCAACCCAGCCAATCGCAAGTTACGACGTTGAGCCAAGAATCCCCTTGCATGACGGCATGGGGAGTGTCAAAGACTACTAGCTGCTAGCTAAAAAAGATCTCAAATGGGTTCTATACAGCCCGACTCTTTACATACCACATAACCCGCCTCAGGGAAGAAGAGAGCTTTGTACCAATTTCTTAACATTCAGAGGTTAACTCACAAAGCATAAAGGGAATTTCGCCCATGACAGAAATTATCAGAACATTTCATCAATTGCGTCGCAAAATTGCGGTAGTCTTACTAGCTGGTTTACTGGCGTTCATGAGCTTACCTGCTACCTCAGTTCAAGCTGCAGGTTATTATTCTGGTGATTATTCTTCCAGTAGTGTCATAGAACAAAAAATCGGACAGAACGCCAACCACACACCAAATATTGGCGGCGATAATTACATCGAAAGCGGGAAGCAAGCTGGAGAAGTCATTCCTAAGGATTTGGGAACTGGAAGTCGGCAAAAAAATCCTCTTAATATGCTACAGCGAGCTGGAGAAGAATTAGGAAACGACCAGCCTCAGCGAGCTTTTGGAGCAAAAGACTACGACCGTAGCCCAATTGAGCAAGAACTTGCTCGTAATAAAGCCCATCGTGGAGATTAAGCAGCAAGCAACTTGTGATTTCATTTTATCGCGCTTGTAGGGGTACAGCACTGCTGTACCCCTACCATTTGGTAAATGCAACCAACAAAGGAATTATTAAAAGACAAATATCGAGAGGATTTGTGGGATATTCTTAAATAGGTCTGAAGTTTGCCAAACGAGTGATAATGAAGCTGGCAGGACGAGTAAGTCAAGTAACACCTTCGATAACCTTAGCTATTGCCGCGAAAGCTAAGGCAATGAAGGCAGAAGGAATTGATGTTTGTAGTTTTAGCGCTGGAGAACCAGATTTTGACAGTCCAGCGCACATTAAAGCTGCTGCAGAGAAAGCTTTGGAAGAAGGGAAAACTAAGTATGGACCAGCATCTGGAGAACCAAAGTTAAGGGAAGCCATTGCTCGCAAGTTAAAAACTGACAATGGTCTTGATTACAAGGCAGAAAATGTCATCGTCACCAACGGTGGAAAACATTCTCTGTTTAATTTAATGCTGGCGCTGATTGAAGCAGGAGATGAAGTCATTATCCCCGCGCCCTACTGGTTAAGCTATCCGGACATGGTGACGCTTGCAGGAGGCGTGTCTGTGATTGTCCCCACAGATGCTTCTACTGGTTATAAGATTACACCAGAACAGTTGCGTAAGTCGATTACACCCAAGACGAAATTATTCATCCTCAACTCGCCATCTAACCCCACTGGTATGGTGTACACACCAGAGGAAATTCAGGCGATCGCCCAAATAATCGTTGAGACTGATATTGTTGTCGTTTCCGACGAAATTTATGAGAAGATTCTCTACGATGGCGTAAAACAGGTAAGCATTGGTTCATTGGGATCTGATATCTTTGCTCGAACTGTAATCAGCAATGGGTTTGCCAAAGCTTACTCAATGACGGGATGGCGCATTGGATATTTAGCAGGACCGATTGATTTGATAAAGGCAACAATTAACATCCAAAGCCATAGTACATCGAATGTTTGTACCTTTGCTCAATATGGGGCGATCGCTGCTTTGGAAGGTTCGCAAGATTGTGTAGAAGAAATGCGCCAAGCTTTCGCTAAACGCCGAGAAGTGATGTTTGAACGACTCAACGCTATTCCTGGACTGAGTTGTCCAAAACCAGACGGCGCTTTCTACCTGTTTCCAGATATCACCAAAACAGGGCTAAAATCCCTAGATTTTTGTAACGCCTTGCTAGAAAAAGAGCAAGTGGCAGTTATTCCTGGAATCGCCTTTGGTGCTGATGACAATATTCGCCTTTCCTACGCCACGGATTTGGCAACAATTGAAAAGGGAATGGATAGATTGGAAAAATTTGTCAAGTCAGTTATTTAGTCGCATTTTGTAGAGACGCGCCATGGCGCGTCTCTACATAGATCTTTTGCCTTAGTCAAAATTTTTGAATATGAAACCGCAGATGAACGCAGATAATTTATCTGTGTCCATCTGTGTCCATCTGTGGTTCAAATACCTCTAAACAGGATTTTTGCAAGAAATTAATTATATCCCAAATTCATTAACGCAACAAGCCCATCTCTGACAAACTTTGGCGCAGTCGCTTCGCCTCTTTGGGGTTTTGCTGTTCGTGCAGGGCTATTGCTTTTTTAAAAGTCATCAGACTATCCTGTACGTAGCCAAGTTTCAGCAGCAACACCCCTAAGTTTTGGTAAGTTTCAGCAGATTTTGGATTCAACTCAATTGCTTTACGGTAAGCAAGAATAGCATCCTTAAATAAACCGATCTCCTTGAGAGTCATGCCTAAATTGTAGTAACCGATCGCGAAACTAGGGTCAATTTTAATTGTTGCTTCGTAAGCAGTCTTAGCACCGTTGAAATCTCCACTTGCTTTGAGTAAGTTGCCCAAATTGTTGTATGCTCCTAATTTAAGAATCGGGTAAATGGGCAATTTAGTTGCAGCATCATAGTGGGCGATCGCATTTTTATAATTTTGCAAACGCGTGTAGGCAATGCCCAGATGATAGTAGAGTTCGTACAAAGTCTCGTACTCTTCTTCACAATGGGCGACTCCTAGCGCCAACAATTTGATACCTTCTATGAGTTTCCCACTTTCCACATACAGCGCCCCCAACTTACTACAAACATAAGGATCATGAGGATGAGAGGCAAGAAACTCTTCCATCGCCGTTTGAGCTTTGGGAAATTTATCTTGCTGAGCGATCGCACTTTTTTGGTATCCTGTATGTACAATCCCCACCCCTTCCAAATAACCCACTTGCCAATGCGGTTCCTGAGTTAAAATTTCCGACACGCTATCATCGACTAACGCATGGTAAGGACGGGAAAAGCGAATTTGGGGATGATTGCGGAAAAGGCGCGAAACCAGAGAATAAGGAGATTGTTCTGCACCCATTTCATGACGCAGAAGGTTGATCAGGAGATATTCTTCCCTTCGTATCGCCTGCTGCAACTGCGGTACAATTTTCTGGGTGAGAGTTTCATCTGCATCTAAGACAAGAATCCAATCACCTGTGACGTATTTTAAAGCTTCATTTCGGGCAGCACTGAAGTCATTGCACCATTCAAAGTGATGTACTTGCGCACCGAACTTCTTAGCGATTTCGGGAGTCCTGTCTGTAGAGCCTGTATCTAACACTACCATCTCATCTACCACATTTTTCACACTGCTCAGAGATTTAGACAGTGTTGCTTCTTCGTTTTTGACAATCATGCACAGGCTAAGTTTCATAGAGGACTGGTGTACTTTTTTAAATATTTCGTAAATATTAGCAATTTTAGTTTCTACCAAAATCTTCATCAAATGAAGTAACAACTTCCTCAAGACATTGGTGATTTTAATGATAAGTCAAACACTAGGTGGACGCTACCGAAGTCTTGAACTGACTGCATTTGCAATTTTCGCAACAAGAACCAGGGCAAAATGCCCAAAAGACGGTTTGTAGTAAGCGCTGTCTACCCTACGGGAAGCCGCTCTCGCGTCTACGCTCTCAAACTTGAGGACTAAAGTCCTCACTACAAACCAATCAAAATGAATGATATGAAACACTAGGGCGGGCAAGAAGCCCATCCCACAAGTTGTCCATTTATAAACTGAATCTTAAATTTATAGAGTTCGTTAACAAAATATCGCACTATTTGAAAGTGGTGCTTTCTCGTAAAGAAAAGTTAGTGAAACAGAAATCCGACATTCCTAAATTACCCCTACCACCACCATTGGTGGGTGCAGAAGCTGGCACATTTACCGAGTTTACAGTCACTCAACGGATGCCCAGTATTGCCCGTAGAGTCATCGTTGAAAATAATTTTCCACCCAATATTAATGACACCTTGGAAAAACTAGCCAGCGAACTGTCATCAGGATATTTGCCACCTCTTGTAGATGACACTGGTGCAGATTTTGCAGCATGGGATAGATATCTAGAACCATACAAGGGACAGCGTTGGATAGATATTCCCTGGTTTTTTGCTGAAACTTATTTCTATAGATTTATTCTGCAAATTACCAATTACTTTCTCAAGAGTGAATGGCAAGGTGTAGATCCATTTGAATTACAAAAACATCAAGGTTTAGAAACATCCCTTGACTCAATCATTGCTTTATGCACTCAAGTGAACGGATGGTTGAATGTATCGCAGCAACAAGGTGAGTCCAAACAAACAGCTTTGATAGCATTGTTATATTTTGCTTTGTGGGGAAATCGAGTTGATCTGAGTCTTTGGTCAGCATTTGAAACTGACCGCAGTCGTTTTGACATTCAAAGCCAACAATCTCACATATTAGTAGATGATGCATCCAAAGTCACTGAATTGTTAATTAATAGCAATTCCGGACGCGTTGATTTTGTCGTAGATAATGCTGGGTTTGAACTTGTCTGTGATTTATGTTTGGTGGATTTTCTTTTAGGTAGTGGTGTGGCTAGTCAGATTAGACTGCATTTAAAACCTCACCCAACATTTGTCTCTGATGCCATGATTAAAGATGTGCATTATACAATAGAGTTTTTAGGAGCTTCTAGCAATCCAGAATTAATATCCTTTGCTCAACGACTGCAAGAATATATTGCATCAAAGCGGTTAATTTTGTGTGAGGATTATTTTTGGACATCACCTTTAGCCTTTTGGGAAATACCTGACACCCTCAAAAAGGAATTATCTCATTCCAATTTGATAATCATTAAAGGAGATGCAAATTATCGCAGGCTGTTAGGAGATAGACACTGGAATTTCACCACTAACATTGCAGATATAGTATGTTTCTTACCTGCGCCAATGGTAGCTTTACGTACTCTAAAATCAGAAGTCGCAGCAGGGATTAAACCGGAAATTTTGGAGGAAGTGGTGAAATCAGATTCTGCTTGGCTAACAAATGGACAATGGGGAGTTGTTCAGTTGGTGGATAATAACTAAATAATAACTAAAGAAGTGAATTAGGCAGGAAAAGATGGTGATCAGGCTAACACTTTATGTGTTGAGCGCAAAGGTTAGAGACAATTAATCGCTCTTTTGTCACTTTCGTTAGAGAATAATTGCTAACCCTCATTTTTACATATTTTTGCAACGACGCTTCCATTGTCCATGTCCCCATCATTGCCATCTTGAACTAGCTAAATGTCATCATGTTGGAAATGTTAAATATATTGATAGCAATTATCAAATTCATGATGAACTAGAATTTTGGCGAAGGCTAGTCGATAGTTTTGAAAGTAGCTTCAAACATTTATATGGAATAGGTAAACACTTTAAGTTCAAACAAAATTGGGAAGAAGTAGAGATTCCTATTGACCACCTTGCGTATCATGCACCAATATACTATGCCATCCACGTTTGGAACTACTACGAAAGTCATTTGAGGGCATGACAAAATAAGCACAACACTAAGCGGGAGCCGGATGACACTCAAAACGCCACCAACCATAAGTGATGGTGTTCCCAAAACCTTTGAACTCATCTGGGAACGTGTCAGTTAACAACAAAACCCAATTTTGAAATCAATCATCAAATTCCCTCAAAAAAATTAAGGATTTACTGATGAACAATGACGCGATCGCGCCCCTCTCGTTTAGCGCGGTATAAGGCTGCATCAGCCGCTCGCAGTACAGCCTCTCCTGTGACACCATGCTCTGGGAACATTGCAACTCCCAATGACACCGAGATCGTACCTAGCAACTGACGACGATAGTGAACCTGCAAGTGCTTAACTCCTTCGCAAATAGCTTGCGCTCGCTCTAAAACAACCTTAACAGATGCTTCCGGCAGAATCAGGGTTAACTCCTCACCGCCATAGCGACAAGCAATATCCGATCTCCGAATATGGCTTTGCAAGAATTCGCCCAATTCGCGCAACACAGCATCACCAGCTGAGTGACCAAACGTATCGTTGAACGATTTAAAATGGTCAATGTCAAGCATAATGATTCCTAAAGATTTCTTATTGCGATCGCATCGGTACAGTTCTCGTTCTAGGGATTCTTCCAAGTAGCGGCGATTGAATAATCCTGTCAGCGCATCGCGGATACTTTGGTTCTGTAACGTTTCGCGTAGTTTTAAGTTAGCTAAAGACAGCGCGATGTGATCTGCTACCGTAACAGCTAGCTGTTGTTTGCTTTCGATGAATTCTCCCAATTCCAGCATACTCAAATACAGTACGCCCATTGCTTTCCCTTGCGCTGTCATGGAGATGCATAAAGATGATGTGGGTGCTGAGTCTGAATGGATATGAGAGCAGCGTAATTTTGAGTGCGCTTTTGTTGTATGATGAATCCGACCCCGCCGCAATGCCCAGCATTCATCAGGTGCGAATAATTCCTGGCTAGGGAATGGTGCAGGTCCCCAAGTAGCAACGGCTTCAACCAAATTTTTTGAATCATTCATTAAAAATATCGCACCATGAGTTTGAGGGAATAAAGGTGGGACTAGCAGTTCAAGTGCATTGTAGGCTTCCTCAACTGTTTTGCAAGCCTGTAAAAAATCGCTCAATTCGCCTAGTTGAGCAAACTCATGATGGCGCTGTTCTAATTCTTTTACCGAACGACTGAGTTTGTCGTTAGCTTCCTCTAGCGCCTCCGCCTGCAAGCGATCAGTAATATCAATCGCTATACCTCCAAGCAGCCGTTGCCCAGAAATATCTTTGTAAGGAAACTTAAAAGATAACCAATGGCGGAGATGTCCATCTGGGTTAGGAACGACTTCAACAACTTCTAGGGTTTTATCAGCAGCGAAAACAGCGCGATCGTTTTCACGGTACTGTAAAGCTAATTGCTCCGGCCAGACATCAAAATCCGTTTTCCCTAGCCAATCAGCCATTTTTATATCGAAACAGCGCTCGAATGACTGGTTGATATAGACGAAGCGCCCCTGCTCATCCTTCATAAAAGCCACAGCTGGGCTATTGTTCATAAACGCCTTGAAGCGTTCCTCACTTTGCTGTAGTGCCGCTGCTGCTCGTTTGCGCTCTGTAATATCGCTGGCGATGCCCAAAAAACCCGTGATGTTGTCCTCGTTGTCGCGCAAAGCCGTGATTGATAGCAGCACGCTAAAGCAGCTACCATCTTTGCGAATGTAAGTCCATTCGCATTCGTCTATTTCGTCGCGTCGCGCCTTGGCTACAAATACTTCAAATCCAGGCTCAATAGTAATTCCTAACTCCTGCGATAGCTCTTGCGCCCGCTGCAGTACTTCTGCTGCGTCATGGAAAATGGCAGGCGTTGTTTTCCCTACTACTTCAAAAGCGGTATAGCCCAACCATCGCTCTGCGGCTGGATTAAAAGTAAGGATTGTGCCGTGTGAATTGGTGGAAATGATTGTGTAGTTGGCGCTATCTAAAATCCCTCGTTGAAGTGTCGTTGTCTCTTGTAATACCGACTCTGTCCGTTCGCGCTCAAAAATTTCTTTTTCTAGCTTTTGTTTAGCTGCTTCCATATAACTGTCAAAGTAATCAGCTAAACCAGGCTCCTCATCAACTAAAGCTTCAAGATGGTCAATCGCTCGCTTGTCTGCTGCTAATGCAACTTCTGGGTGGGCTTCCATCCATAGGTGACACGTCTTCACGTAAGCGATAAACGTGACTAAGTGCTGATAGTTTACATCTCCTAGAAGGTGGCGCAGTTCGGTGCGACAATATGCGGCATCTTTTTCTAAGGAAATAAATATTGCACAGTAAAGTAAGCTTTCTTCAACTGCTGAATTGAACTCTAGCTCAAGCATTAACTCATTAGAGGCTTGTGCGAGTATATGTAGGTATTTATCAATTTCTATTTCTTCTGTAGGAGACGATTGAAGCAGTTTTAACACCTCTTTAGCTTTCATCCCCAAGAAGTGCAACGAACAACTGTGGCAAACCATACAGTAAGGAACAGGACAGTAGCGCGAGAGGTAGGCAGAAAGCTTTTCTTTAAATAGAGCTGGCAGCGGATTGGTAACATAGGCGCTCAGGGTCTGTTGCCAAAGATTTTCTAAAACTTGTGGGTTTTGTAGTGCTGGGCTAAAAAAAGGAGGAAAAAAGCCGAATTTTTCCTCAATTTCTGTCTGAATCTGTTCGCTAGTTCGCATGGATTAATTCTACCTGTGTTTAAGGATTGCCATCAAGAATTTTGAAATCTATATTTAGCAATCCTTTGAATAAAATCAGCTTTTAAAACTCTTTAGCAAACTTGCATGAAATTTCATATTTTAAGCTTATTTTTCCCTGATTTGGCTCCAAAAAATCTTTTTTTTTGCTTTTTTAAGTCAAATTAAGTTGTCTAAAAAAACTGCTGACTTCAGTATTAGACCGTAGTAATAACTCTGAAGAATAAATGGAATTGAAGCTACTAAAGTTTGCAATAAATTAAGAATAAAACTGCTTTTTTTATTGAAAAATGAGATTTTGACCGTACAAGTCTCTATGCTTTAGCATCTCCTCAATTTTCTGCATAGCTAATGGTGAAGGTTTGGTGTATCCGTTCTCCCAACGCTTTATCGTGGGATACGTCACCCCTTTGGGGAAGTCAAAAGTCAAAAGTCAAAAGTCAAAAGTCAAAAGTGAAGACCCCACGGATGCCAGTTGCTTCAAGTCGGGGAACCCGCCCAACGCACTGGCTCATGAATCCAGGGGCTTGAATAAAGTTGCTCCACATTTTTTCTTCTCCATACCATAAGTTGGGGGCTTGTATCCTTTTCTTTTTCGGTCACGCCCAATTTGACAGCAAACTTTTCTTGTGTTAGCCCAGTTTCTAACCGGAGTTCCCGAATTAGTTTACCAATTTGTGGCTGATTTATGACTAGCGGTCTTTCAATAATCATCTGAAATTGCCCTAGAGCTTACAAGCTGGTTAACAAGCGATATATCATCTGATATAGCTTAACTACTCTAGAGGTTGGTTGGTAACCGTAAAAACTAGGAATTAAATGAAAACTTCAGTAAATTTGCTAGTAAATTCTACGATCGCGCTTTTATTTAATACCCGTCAAAAGGGTGATTTTCTGGCTTTAGCGTCTAACTAAATTCATCATTGTCTCTAGATAGCGTGCGCCACCAGCAACACCTTGCTCTGATACTTTCGGCACAAACAAAGCGTCTCGAAGTCAACCTGTTTGAACCCTCGCTTCACATCATCGAAGCTTTGAGGATAAATTCATCTTCCAATCGATAGATTCAGTAGCAATCAAGACAGCGATAGCAGTGAATCCCCTGCCTTTTTGGGAAAATGCATCGAGTGAAGTGACACAAGATTTGATTTTGAGGGGATGTGCGTAACTCACACCTGCAAAATTGCGATCGCTATTTCAGCTATCTTAAGTCATATCATGTCCAATTAAATAACTTTACTAAGTTTGTAGTGAGGACTTTAGTCCTCTTCGTTTGAAAACAAGGACTAAAGTCCTTACTACATAAAAGTTTTATGGGTAATTTGCCTAACTCATTGTTATGTGCGCTGTAGTGACTTTTCATCCTTAGGAAATGAACACTCGACAGTAATTTTCATATTACTTTTTGCAGTGCCTTTTGTCACATAAGGAACACCTGCTTCTCCACCCAGTTCGATGCCGAACTCTAAAGTGACTTTGTTAACATTAGCAATTGGAATTTGCTTAAAGGCATTTAAGGTATAAATTGTGTAAGCCCGAATTGTATTTTGAATCGATAGAAAATCTTGCATCATTTTCTGTCGTATTTGTGCAGGGCTCATTCCTTTATCAACTAGTGCTTCTTCCTCTTCTTCGGCAAGTTCTTCTGTGCTGAGTATAGGAACGTCCACATCTTCTGTAGCTTCCACGTAGATAATTGTGTTTTCATCTAGTTGGATAGGTGTGAGTTTAGTCATGAAATAGACTCTTGAGACTAGTGATTCTAATAATAACCACAACTTCGCACAAACTTTTACGGAAAGTTTCTAAGTACTATTGTAGCTATTAAGTGATAATACCCTTTATGAAAGTCTTAAAAGTTTCTTCTAGTTATGATTCGAGATGCATTGGTAGTAGGAATCAATACTTACGCCTACGATTCACTAGCTAAGTTGACAGCACCTGCTCAGGATGCTGAGGCGATCGCCAAGCTACTCGAACAGTACGGTCAATTTAACGTCAAGCGGCTACCAGGCATCAAGGATAAGGAGAATAACACAATTCGGGTTGGTCAAAAAACTGCCGTTACGTTAACTCAGCTAGAAGAAGCTATAGTTCAACTTTTTAAGCCAGAAGGGAAGAACATTCCAGATACGGCGCTGTTGTATTTTTCCGGACACGGACTGCGGAAAAAACGAGGTATTCAGCAAGGATTTTTAGCAACCAGTGATGTTAACCCAGATTCAGGTAATTGGGGTTTGTCATTGCAATGGTTACGTCAACTGCTGCAAGAGAGCGAGGTGAAACAGCAGATTATATGGTTGGATTGTTGTTATAGTGGTGAACTATTGAATGTTGCTGAGGCAGATCCGGGGGATAGGGGGAAAGGACGCGATAGGTGTTTTATTGCTGCTTCACGAGAGTTTGAAGTTGCTTATGAAGCTATAGGTAGCAGTCATAGCGTTTTGACAGAAGCTTTGTTGCAAGGACTTAATCCACAAAGATATCCAGAAACGTGGGTAACTAACTATACTTTAATTGATTTCCTCAATCAGCACTGGGCAAAGTATCCTCAACGTCCCGTGTTTGCTAACTCTGGGAGTGCAATTAATCTCACACGCACTTGGGAAACGCAAAAGCAAGAACCTAGTTACACTGTGACTGGTTCCGTTTGTCCTTATCGTGGTTTGCAATACTTTGACTGCAAGCAAGAAGATGCTCAGTATTTTTTCGGTAGAGAAGCATTAACAGACAAACTATTAGAAAAAGTTCGTTCTGGCAATTTTTTAGCAGTTTTGGGAGCATCAGGTAGCGGAAAATCGAGTGTTGTCAGAGCCGGGTTACTGTATCAAATCCATTTAGGGCGGCGGTTGTCAGGTAGTGAAAACTGGCAAATCAAGATTTTTCGCCCAGGTGAGCATCCCCTCCAGAGTTTAGCACTGGCTTTTTTAGATTCAAGTTTATCAGATATTCATAGAGCATCTGGGTTAGCTAAAGCAGAAGAACTGCTTGCTAAGGGCGGAGTCGGCTTAGGACAATTGATTAATGCTGCTTCTTGTGAGCGGGTGGTGTTGGTAGCGGATCAATTTGAGGAAGCTTTTACTTTATGTCAGGATATCAGCGAACGACAAAGATTTTTTGAATGTTTGCTCGGTGCTTTGGCTTATACCAACAAGAAACTCTGCTTAGTGCTGACGATGCGGGCAGATTTTTTTGGCAAGTGTGCAGAACAAAAATATAGTGGACTGGCACAACAGATTCAGCAACATCTGGTGACGGTGACACCGATGACACGGGACGAACTTGAACAAGCAATTATCGCACCAGCTTTAAAGGTGGGTTTGCAGGTACAAGAAGAACTGGTGCAGCAAATTATTGCCGATGTGGAAGGTTCACCAGGAAGTTTACCGTTGTTGCAATACACGCTGACAGAACTTTGGCAGCAGCAACAATTGACTTTAGCTGCATATACCCGTTTAGGTGGTGTGAAAGGAACGTTAGAAAAACGTGCTACAGAAGTTTATGAATCTTTATCAAACGAAGAAAAGCCAGTTGCCAAGCGGATATTTTTAGAATTAACACAGCTAGGAGAGGGAACGGAGGATACTCGCAGACGAGTTTTGATAAATAATTTGGCATCATCACCGCAGTCACAAGCCGTAGTAGAAAGAGTTATTGGCAAGCTAGCGCATGAGAAAGTTCGGTTAGTGGTGACGAGTACTTTGGTAGAAAAAGGAATAGAATCAAGACGTTTGGCAGTGGTGGATGTTGCCCATGAAGCGCTGATTCGTAATTGGTCACTTTTACGTCAGTGGATTAATGAAAACCGAGAGGCTTTAAGACAACAACGCAAAATTGAGTCAGATGCTCAGGAATGGTTAGATAACCTCAAGATTAAAGATTACCTGCTGCAAGGGGCAAAATTAGTACAGGCTGAAGATTTCTTACAAAACTACGAGCAAATCATTTCTTTGAGTAGTTTAGCACAGGAGTTGATTGCAGCGAGTAAAGTAGAAAGAAAGCGATTAGAGCAAGAAGCAGAAGAACAGCAACGGCAAAAGTTAGAAGCCGCTCAAAAACTTGCACAAGAGTCAGAAGCAAAACGAAAAGTTGCTCAAAGAGGAACTAGGATTGCAATTGGCTCAACAATTTTGGTGAGTGCAGTGGCGATTTTTGCCTTTGCCCAGTCGAAAGAAGCTCAAGAGCAATCAGACTTCGCTCAACTGCAAAATTTCAATACAATTGCCACAATATCTTTAAATTCAAACTCACAACTATTAGATGCGTTAATCAACAACGTAAAAGCCGGAAAGCAACTGCGAAAAGTCGAACCATCGGGTAAAGCAGATGCAAATACCAAAATGCAGATTGTAACGAATCTGTATGAGGCTAGGGATAAAGTGAGAGAGAAAAACCGTCTAGTGGGGCATTCGGCTTCGGTTTCGCACGTAGCGTTCAGTCCGGATGGCAAGACGATTGCTTCTGCAAGTTCGGACAATACCGTGAAACTGTGGCGTCCTGATGGCACTTTCATCACAACCCTCAAGGGGCATGACGCTTCGGTTTCGCACGTAGCGTTCAGTCCGGATGGCAAGACGATTGCTTCTGCAAGTGGCGACAAA
>NZ_CAWUDP010000166.1:0-12954 GCF_963920835.1 Scytonema sp. PCC 10023 | reverse complement strand
GGATCATCGTCTGGTAGAATACTTGGCGGCAATTCCACCCAGTATGCAACAAACTTTGTTTTGGGATAAGAAAATTATTCGAGAAATGGCAAGACAATGGTTAAGCGACAACTTAGCATATCGAAAAAAATCTTACGGAACGGAACCGCTTAGTTGGCAAAAAATCAAGTATAAAATGTTGGTAGCGATTTTTGATAAGTTTCAGGAAAAATACCAAGCGCTAAGTGGTTTTGAGAATTTTCAGCTAATAAAGTCTAACTTGCAAGTCTGGTTTACTGAAGCGTCGGTCAATGATAGTAAGGGAATTCATACTACAAATAAGTTATTAGATGCTATGGCAATGATGGTATTTAAAAACATTTGTTTGAACCGGGGACTAGCAGTTGATTTTAGTAAATTCAAAGGACAATCTCCGCTACAGGAACTTCATAACTTTTAAGCTGAGCACAATGCGATACGCGTAGCGTCAAGCAAGCGGGCTTATCGCTTTCCCCATTGCCTGTAAGTATTTCTATAAAACCAGCCAGCAAACTTTTCTGTAGAAGTTTGCTGGCTAGTTTTTGTATTATTGATTAGATAAATGTCACTGGTCAGTTAATGCTTTGGAGAAGTTTAACCAGTAATTAATGGGACAACAATTGGTTCTAATGTAGTTATAACCTTTAGAACATCGTCAAGCCATCCACCACCCGCAATTTGCAACAATTCTTCATCGGAGAGTTCTAAAAGCTCATCGTTGGAGAGTTCTGAAAATTCTGAAAGTTCTCCTCTCGAAATTTTTGGTTTTGAAAGTGAGACCATGTTAGGTTCTTCAATCTTCATTGGTAGTTTCCCTTTCTAAATATGTAGTAACCTGAGTTGCTAGTTATCAAAAAGCGCCTTGTTTCAAGTGCAAAAATCAAACATCTGGTGTGTTTAAGTACTTCAAAACGTACTTTCTATATCATATGCTACGGTTTAGGAGCACTAACTAGCAACTTAGGTTATAGTATATACCACGGCAAACTCATATTAACCCAAGTTGCGGGTTACAGCAGATTGCAGGTTTATGAAGTACAGTAGCAGCAGTTTGTAAACCAGTTTCGTAGATGTTTAGGATCAACCAAATCAAGTCCAGTAGCAATTAGAGTATCAACCATTTTTGTTGTGGTTGGAGAGAACTGACGTAAAAAAGATTTAAGTTGTGACCACCAAAGTTCAATGGGATTAAAATCTGGGGAGTAGGGTGACAAATTAAGAATGTTTGCGCCAACAGCTTTAATTAGGGGTTCAATTGAAGCAATCTTGTGAGCTGAAAGATTATCCATGACAACTACAGCACCTGACCACAACTGAGGAACTAAACATTTTTCAATGAAGACTTTAAAGGCATTTCCATCCATCGACCCATTTAGGGTCATTAATGCGACAACCTTTTTTAAACTAATTGCTCCTATAACCGTGACCTTTGCCCCTCGGTAAAACGGTTTTAGGTCGTACACTCTAGTACCATGAGGAGAGCGAGCATAGGTTCGTGTCAAACCCAATAAAACACCCATTTCATCCAAAAATACCAGGTTTTGTGGGTCTATCTCCTTGACTTGCTCCCAATACTCATTTCTAAGTTTTTGGACTCTTTCAGTCGCACCTTGGCTACTACGTAGCGTCTTTTTTTTAGTGTCAATTGCTGCCGTTGCAATGTACGGCACATGGTACTAGTGCTTACCCATTGATTGTAAGTTTCTCCCCAGTACTCACAGTATTCTGATAG
This sequence comes from Scytonema sp. PCC 10023, assembly GCF_963920835.1. NCBI lineage: Bacteria > Bacillati > Cyanobacteriota > Cyanophyceae > Nostocales > Scytonemataceae > Scytonema > Scytonema sp. PCC 10023. The sequence goes on along the minus strand of NZ_CAWUDP010000166.1, from coordinate 11,204 downwards.
GGTCGCATCTGGGTATTTTTCCACCATCTGATGAAGTTGGCTAGAGTATCCGTCTAACTCACTCTTCATGCTTCCACCTTGTTTCTCTGGTTCTAGATGACCTTTTATTTTCTTTTGTTTAAGCAGTCTCTGTACAAAAGCTTTGCTCACATCAAATCTGGTGGCTAATTTTCTAATTGATGTGTTTCCTTGCTCATAGGTTTTGACTACTTTTTCTCGAAAGTCGATGGAGTAAGGTTTCATTTTTACGCTTTGATGCACTGATTTTAATGTACTCTATTTACCTGCAATCCGCTGTATCAGACAAAGAAGCGCTTTTCAGCCCAACGTGAGTTCGACGAACCTAAAAAGCCGCTACAGGCAAAGCAGGTAAACCTTTAGGGTGAATATCTAAAGAAGGTTTTTTCTCTTGGTAGGTGTAAGCGACCAGTCCAGCTAAAAGGTTAACCATAAAATTGAGTACACTCCGATGACAGGAAGTGTTCGACTTGGCAAATGTTCTTAAGTTGGTCATTAACTGACTCAATTACAGCCCGCTTGCGGAGCAAAATTTTATCAATCAAGGGAACTAACTTATTTTTCATATTCTTTTTGAGCTTTGTGATCAGCTGCAAGCCCCGCTCGTAAAGTTCATCAAAAAGTTTGTGTACTTATTGCCTCTATCGCCAAAAAGTTTACCCACAATATCTTGTGTCATATCTGGAACTGGGGTACGGTCATCAACATTGGCTGCAGTCAGTTTAAAAGCGATTAATTCTCCTTTTTCGTTGATAATTAGGTGTAATTTGAAACCGAAATACCAATCAACGGAATTCTTGCCCCAATGAGCATATTCCTTAAATACCTTATGTGCGGTTGCACGACACTTATGGCAAACAGTAATCGGAGTTGAATCAATGAAACTGATACCCGTAATATCTCCGCGACGAGTGTGTAAATAACAGCAAAGCGCCATTAAACTCCAAGGCATCACCTCAACAAATCGGTTGTAGCCTACCAGCCGGGGAAAGGCATTCTTCCAATGAGGTAAAACTTGCAAGGTATAAAATTCTTTAAAGGTGCGATACCCAGAACCATGAAATCTAATCACTATTGTCATGATTTCGCTCAGGCACATCCGGCAACGGCTCAACTTTTCGCCATTCATTTGTGGCAGATGCGCTTGTTTCCACGTAGACTCAAATAGCTGACAGAAGTCGTCTAGATTACAAAAAACCTGTGTGATGTCCATCCGAGATTTGATATCTACCATATTACTTGTTCGCGATCGCCTATTCTTGAATTCAACCCCTAACCTGCTACCACAGTCAATTCATCCCGTCGAACTCACGTAATTTTAAGCACTATTGCTTTTTGACAAATTGTTTATCACCTTAACCTGTCACCGATGGCAGGTAACTGTCCGTTCGCTCATTTTTTTTACAGTGGTTCCGATTTTAAGCAATGCTTGTTGGGGTCTTAGTAGCAAACGACCAGAAAACCGGGTTAAGCCTGAAAATCTGATGATATAAGGATTCTACACCAGCTACGGTTAGTTGCCTTTGATTATCACACTGGTACTACTCAACGAGAAAACAAGGGTTGTAGCTAACAAACACTTCTGTATTATTCATGTAATATCGCTTAACCCGGTTTTCTGCTCCAATGATTCTCATGCCCCGCCTTTAAAAAACTGGAGTTCGAGCGAGTCGGGCGCAACCTCTGCGAGTACTTGCGGTGCAATGACCAACAGTTGATTGATAAGTCGCCTGAGTACCAGTCGCGGCGTACTCGCTAAAATCTGCCCAAATACCGTCTCTCCGTAAGTTTCCACCACTTCGTACAAACTCTGGGTTGCATCACTTGGCGATACTTGCTGTGAGTCGGCTAGCAGCGGGAGGTAACTTTGGGCTATCCACTTCTGTTCGGGGTCTAATGGCGTTGTGGAATTATTACTACTGCTATATAAGGAATCATATAGCGTTAGTAATAATTTTTTGAGCGGTGTCCACCCCCCAAATTGGGAAGAAACTTTACTTACCAATGGCTGACTCATCTGAGCAACGGTGGCGATCGCCTGCTGAGTTACTTTCTTTCCTTGCTCAACCAACTGCTTAACTGCTTGCAGTATCCGCCAGCGTGTTTGCTGTCCCAACGTCCCCGCATCGGGCGAGATGGTAAAGGCGTCAACTTGCTCAATGGTTGCATCGGGAAAAGCTTCTGTGAGAAATTCGGTGTCGTAGTCGCCGCAGAAGTAAAATGTCAATTGAGCATCTGGGCGACGGTGAGCGCGTAGCCGCCCAATCTCCTGGATGATTTCGGCGTCCACCAACTCGGTAACATACTCCTGAAATTCAGCGTCCTCCTCATCAAGATTGACCGCTCGACCAGTCATCACTTGATACTGGGCAGCTATTGCGCCAACATTGGCATAAGGAACGCCAAACGATGCTATAGCAGAATTCCCCTCAAATCGGTTGACACCACGTCCATCGACAAAGTGACCGTATTCTGTGCGCTCTGATTTACTAGCGATTGCTTTCCAGTCAAGAATACCCAAGTCAGTATATAATTGGGCGAACTTGTCTTTTAAAGCATTTACTCGCTCAGTACAAGTCACAGAACGCTCCTTACCCAACTTGCCCAGCCCTGTGACATGATTAATTTTTAAATTGGCGTAGCTCGGTGTTTTTTGCTCAACAACCAGTACAGGTCTATCAATGCCTAACTTTATCTTGAGCAGTTTAGGGGTGAAAGTGGCATCAAGGTAAATGTTAAAAATGGCACTGTCAGTTAATTCTTGATGTTTGGTATTGCGCGTGTAGATGCTAAGTTTGCCCCACTCGCACCGCAAACTACCGCCGCCACTCCAAGCCTCCAGAAAATCGGGTAGCCAATACAGCGGTAAATTTAAAAACTCGCGCCCAGCCTCCCTCGCGCCTTGCTTTTCCATCTCACGGGCAGCGTATCGAAGTGCTTTACTTTTAGCATCGACTTGGTTAAAATCAATGCCATCTTTTTCTGCCAGAAACTCAAGGTCTGGTGTCAGTGCTGCTTTGATTGCGGCAATATCTAAATCCTGTGGAAACGGAGGTAGTTTAGCCCTGATACTGCCCGAGTCGAAACCATAGCGGTTTATGGGTTTGAATTCTTGAGAGAGGAAAGAACGTAAAACCTCCAAGACTGGACGCAATTTCTCAACTTCATTCGGTAGTTCTAGCGTTAGGTGTCCAATAGTTTCGTTAAAGTCTTCTAGTGTCACTTCGACCGACTTAACACTGTCGAGCAGTTGCCCTGCTTCTTCCCAAATGCGCCCAACGCTGAAAATTTTCTCATCTTTCCCAGTCAAAACTGTAGGTGTAGAATCGGGGTGTGCTCGTAGGCGATCGCTCTCTTGAATCGCCTTACGCTTTTCATACCGGAAGCCATACCCAGGACCTGCGGAGAACTTGCACTGCTGACTTAATGAGCATCCCGCACAGATAGGGCTTTCGCTGCTATCCTCAAAATCTACACTAGAAAAATTCTTGCTTCTAAAAGCACCGAATAAATAATCACGGTGACAATTGCCTTCAGTGTCTGGTGTCTCTCCCGATTTTGTCCGCACGTGATAATCTTGACCAGATGCAGTTTGACGTGTGGTGTCAATTTTGAAACCATTGTTTCTTACTGGTAAATCTACAAAGTTCTCCTCCACAGTCAGAACACTGGGGTTTCGGTGATTGGCATCTTGATAAATAAGTTTATCCACACCGAAGTCAGCAGGTGTAAGATTGCCTGCTATATAGCTTTTCCCTAGCCCAGGGTGAGAGTTGTCTAGAATATCCTTCCACCCCTTTGCTACTGCTTCCTGCCACATCTGCACACGTTGAGATGGGTCAAACTGTATTTTGGGCGAACCCATTGCCGAATACTCATCTGCTGTGGGCAGTGTACCCGGAATATATGTTACCGTTTTAAGCTGCTTGACTCTACGCTTGACTTTTGGAGCAACGTACTGTAAAGGAGTGGCAATAGCACGGCTGATTAATTTTCTTAATCGCTCAAAGCTAAATTGGGCTTGCTCAATTATCTCCTGTTCCCGTGCAGATGCCTCTGCTTCCCCCCGCTGCTCCTTCACATAAAGGGTAAACTCTCGCCTAGGGAACTTAAACCCGTACTGCTTGGCAATGTGGAACAGTGTCCCAATTTTGATGCCCTTGCGTTTGAAGCTTCTGATTTTTTGCGGAATATTCCAGGTTGTTCCCCTGATACTTGGCGACCACTCCGAGGCGATCGCCTCCGCCTCCACCGCTCCATAATAATCTACCAGTGCCATCAGTACATTGCGGCACTCTTCGTAATTATTAGACCCAGGCATACGGGGCGGAATAAAGGAAAGCGCCTCCTGGATCAGCGCATCAGTATCCCAGCCCTCAACATCAGCCCTCTGTTTTAGCTGTTTCTTTCGCTCCTCAATTTCCTTTATCCGTTGGGCGTACTCAATCCGCTCTTTTTGTGCTATCGCCCGCGCCTGCATCACCCAATCTAAGGGTAACGTCGCACCAGGCTGCACCAGGGGAAATTCCGCCTTACTGTTGCCGTAAAATACACGAGAAGCATCCTTACACGCTGGGTCATGCGGCAAGTGCTGCATCAAAAAGCGCGTGCAAGCTTCTACCGTGTCCGCTCCTTCCACGTATTCTGGCAGCAGAAACACCACTCGAAACTTGTGCCAGTCGGGGCGATGACTCGCTGTTGTGTAAATTAAGGCACAATGCTTTTGAATGAACTCGTTGGCAAGCGCTGCTTCAAGTGTTAACTCAGGTTTGTAAATTTTTTTATCTTTGCCGTTTTCGTCTTTGACTGGTTGCCCCGACGAATCTTTTAGTACATCAGTATTATCAATGTCCAAAAGAATCCAGTGAGAACCCAGCACATTCGCCTTGGAGCGACGATGACCACCCAACAACCCAGCACACAAAGCGTGTCCGTTCCCAACATGGCGCTTTACGTCAAAAATTGTGCCTTCTATGTCCCTGTAGCGTGTCGCTAACTCTTTGAAATCCCAGTTCTTATCTTTGCCCGATGTGTTAACGGCGAATCTGAAGCGCCGAGCCAAGAAAGGTGTACTCATTCTGCACCTCCTGACTGCTGCATCAAGCTTTGCCAAGAGCTTGTCCAGGCTGCGTTTTCAAGGAGTTCCAAGCAATCAGTAAGGCGTTGTTGCTCTATGAGGTGAGTTAACGGTGAAATCCTTGTAGAGACTTGATTGGTGGTAGCGCTCCGCAGTACAATGGCGTTAATTAGATTTTGCGGAGCGCCTTGACCGGGAAGTTTTGGCGCTTTTGCTTTTGGCATATCGAGGTGTGGTTTCTCACCCCGGCAGCTCTTATTCACTCCAATAGATTAAGCTAAAAGTACATTTGTTTATAAAGTGTTTGTTCTGGTTGGTTCCCAGAACTTGGAACTTGTTTGGAGGCAGCGGATTGTTGACCGCGCTGACCGGGCTACAGTTTTGGAGTGAAGGAACTGACCGGGCTTTACTATATCTAGATAAACACACGAAATATTGGTTTGTAAAAATTTTTGTTGGTGGGTCATTAGATGTTGATGTTTCGGTCATCTAATGACTACCTGCTCTAGGCTACATCTTTAATCCAGTTGATTCCCTCTCCACACCACTGAACTAGCAACCAACGATTAGAATCCTTATCCAGCGCTGGCAGAACACGGAAGTTAAAGACTTCTTGCCACACGGATACCCCATACACGTTACAAAAATCCGCTTCTAAGTCTTTAAACTGCTGCCAAGAGCGTGAGCCAATAGCGGTGAGTATGGGGATGATAGCGGTGATTGGGATTTGAGTAGCATTTGTCATTCTGCGTAATCCTCAAAAATACAAATAAATTGCATTGGTAGCTTTTTGGTGTTGATAATTCTAATCAAACGCTTACCTTTGCTTCTGGCAAGTGCGAAACAAGCTAATTCTGTCTCAGCTGCTGACCAGTCTCTTGGATCTGTCGCCGGGTCAAACGGTTCTTCTTCTACATCATCTGGTTGATTTTCTTCGCTCACACCTCCCCTCTCCCATTGCCGGACTGCCCAAGCAAGTATTCCCAGATGCGCCGGATTTCGGCTTGGAATAAGGTGCGATCGCTCTCAGCATTTTGGATTGAATGCATCACAATATCCCGCAGGCTATCAACCTCCTCTGTTAGCCCGTCAACTTTGGCTGTCAGTTGTGCGATCGCCGTTGTATTAACTTGCTGCTGCTCAGTCAGTTGAGCGATCGCCGTTGTATTAGTCTGTTGCTGTTGGGCAGTTTGCAGCAGTATCGCTTCAATCTGGTCTAACCTGTTTTGTTGCCCGTCCTGAGTCATGCTGCGCCCTTGCCTTTCTTCTTGGATGCGGATAAATCGTTTTCCTGCCGAGCTTTAACAGCTTCCATAATCAGAATTGCTCCCATCTGACTTAGTGAGCGCATCTCCCCGGATGCCATTTGCTCTACAGCTTCCCCTATATCATCCGGCAGATAAATCGAAACTCTCACACTTTCCCCATCTCCCACACCAGAGCGTTTGTTAAGGAGGGGTTTAAAGTGAGCAATCATGGCTTTTTCGACTGCTGGCAACAATTCGGTATCGCTGCACTCTAGCCAAGCTACCCGAAGCTCACCGCTTACACCATACAAGTGCTGCCATATATGATGAGCAAGCCAACGTTGATAAAGGTTAGCAGTTCTACCAACGTATAAGATATCACCATCTTTAATGACAAAATAAATACCTGAGCATTTAGGCAGCTGCTTACGCTCACCCAGTGGCAGTGACGGTAGGGCAAGCGGGTCAATGGTGCTTGCGTTCATGCTGCCCCCTTGTCCGAATCGTTTTTTGGTAATTGTTTTTGAGGTTGAGAGTCAACCCATTGTTTAACTAACTCACCAATAACCTCACTCATTGACTTGTTCTGAGCCACACAAGTCAACTTAAATTCCATCTTTAATTCCTTATCTATGTAAACGCTGAGTTCCGCCGCACCAGGCGGAATGTGCTTTGGCATATCTACTCTCATACTCGTTATCCCGTATTCTCGCATTTTGTACTAGGAGGATTCTACCACGTAAAACTCGTATGCGCGTATAACGTGGTATGCTTGAGTGAATTGTCAAACCCTTACCCCACGGGACTTAGAGACAGTCACCGTGTCAGATTTTCATGCCGTAAATACCCAAACGAATCTTAGGAAGCAATGAAAAACAACTGTACTGAGTGCATCTGTCCCAGAAGAACAGCACCAACAGCTTTGCACCACTCGACCCCTAACACCGCTGCATTTTAAAAAGAAACGCCCATATGATGTCACGATTTGAACTTAATTTGAAAAGCTTAGAAGAATTGCAAGTAATAGGCAGAAAGTATGGTATTCAGCCAATTAGGGGGTATCGTGAGCGCGATTCATGGATAGATACCATTACCCGGTTCCCTTACAAGGCGTAATGCTAGAGAAAGTGTCACCTTGTGCCATATCCCGCTTGAAAGTTCCAAATCATTTTTTGAGCCGGAACTTTACTCTTTTTGGCACTCCTTTTAGTGCTTGAAATCCTAAAATTCAAGACTAAAATTATGAAAATGTTCCGACACTGTTAAAACTCGGAACTGTGTAAAGTTTTATATACTTTGACGGATAACGGCTAAAAGGTAGCCATATCAATGCTTTAAGGTACTTGGCACTTCATGACAGCTTCTCTAGCCTTAGCCCATTATGGTATTGCACTTTGAGCCTAATTAACAGTTATCAGTTACCAGTTACCAGTTATCAGTTTTTTGTTCACTGTTTACTGTTCACTGTTCACTGTTCACTGTTATAAGACTGGCGATTATCACGCAAGGATTTTAAATTTTCACGGAAAGTGATTGTGTTGGGATGATTCTCCCCTAAGCTGCGTTCTGCAATTTCCAATGCTTTGATAAGGAGTGGTTCAGCTTCAGTGTACCGTCCTTGGTCAGAGTAGAGTGCAGCCAAGTTGTTGTAACTGGCGGCGACATCAGGATGCTCATCTCCCAGCAAGCGTTGCCTTAGTTCCAATGCTTTGATGTAAAGTGGTTCTGCTTCAGTGTACCGTCCTTGGTCAGAGTAGAGTGCAGCCAAGTTGTTGTAACTGGCGGCGACATCAGGATGCTCTTCTCCCAGCAGGCGTTGCCTTAGTTCCAAAGCTTTGATGTGGAGTGGTTCTGCTTGGGTGTACCGTCCCTGGGAATCGTAGAAAAGAGCCAAGTTGTTGAAACTTTGGGCGACATCAGGATGCTCTTCTCCTAGCAGGCGTTGCCTTAGTTCCAATGCTTTGATGTAGAGTGGTTCTGCTTCAGTGTACCGTCCTTGGTCAGAGTAGAGTGATGCCAAGTTGTTGTAACTGGAGGCGACATCGGGATGCTCTTCTCCCAGCAGGCGTTGCCTTAGTTCCAATGCTTTGATGTAGAGCGGTTCTGCTTCAGTGTACCGTCCTTGGTCAGAGTAGAGTGATGCCAAGTTGTTGTAACTGGAGGCGACATCGGGATGCTCTTCTCCCAGCAGGCGTTGCCTTAGTTCCAATGCTTTGATGTAGAGCGGTTCTGCTTCAGTGTACCGTCCTTGGGAATCGTAGAGTCCAGCCAAGTTGTCATAACTGGTGGCGACATCCGGATGCTCATCTCCTAGCAGGCGTCGCATTAGTTCCAATGCTTTGATGTAGAGTGGTTCTGCTTCAGTGTACCGTCCAAGGGATTCGTAGAGTGCAGCCAAGTTGCCGTAACTGGCGGCGACATGGGGATGCTCTTCTCCTAGCAGGCGTTGGTTTAGTTCCAAAGCTTTGAGAAGAAGTGGTTCTGCTTCAGTGTACCGTCCTTGGGAATCGTAGAGTCCAGCCAAGTTGTTGTAACTTTGAGCGATATCTGGATGCTCTTCTCCCAGCAGGCGTTGCGTTAGTTCCAATGCTTTGATGTAGAGTGGTTCTGCTTCAGTGTACCGTCCTTGGGATTTGTAGAGAAGAGCCAAGTTGCCGTAACTGGCGGCGACATCCGGATGTTCCTCTCCCAGCAGGCGTTGCCTTAGTTCCAAAGCTTTGATGTAGAGTGGTTCCGCTTCAGTGTAGCGTCCTTGGGATGAGTAGAGAAGAGCCAAGTTGTTGTAAACGGTGGCGACATCCGGATGCTCTTCTCCTAGCAGGCGTTGGTATAGTTCCAATGCTTTGATGAAAAGTGGTTCTGCTTCAGTGTACCGTCGTTGGGAATCGTAGAGAAGAGCCAAGTTGTTGTAAATGGTGGCGACTGAGGGATGCTCATCTCCCAGCAGACGTTGGTATAGTTCCAATGCTTTGATGAAAAGTAGTTCTGCTTCAGTGTACCGTCGTTGGGAACGGTAGAGTCCTGCCAAGTTGTTGTAACTAGCGGCGACATCGGGATGCTCATCTAAGAGCAGGCGTTGGTATAGTTCCAATGCTTTGATGTGGAGTGGTTCTGCTTCAGTGTACCGTCCTTGGGAACGGTAGAGTTCTGCCAAGTTGTTGTAACTGGAGGCGACATGAGGATGCTCTTCTCCCAAACGAGATTGTACGACTGATACACATTGCTCTAACCACGGTTGAGCCTGTGCATACAAACCCTGTCCTTCATAAAAGCTACCCAAGCCAGTAAAAACCCAAATTAAATTTTCATCATTGACTGCATCAATCAGATTTTGTGCAACCTCTGCTAAATGTGGAATAGCAGGTGTTAAGGCAGTGATTTGGTTCTGATTAGGTGTTTGAGGAATTTCCTTTGCCACTTCTACCATTGCTTGGCAAAAACTATACTTCTGCTCATCTCTTGAAGCTAAGTTCTTTTGCTTGTTTCTCAGAAACTCGCGAATCAACTGATGTAACTGATAAGTATCTTCGCCCGTAAGCAAGTGCAAGTTTTCTAATTCTACTCTTGCATCTTCCAGTTCTTCTGCGTCTTTCTCAACAGCAGCACGTTCCACCAGTAACCAAGGAATCCCAGCTAAAGCAAATAAACTTAGTAAACATCCTAACTCTTGGGCAGACTCACTTAATTCGGACCAACTCAATTCAAAAGCAGCCGCTACTCCACGTTTGATATCGGAAGTCCAAGTGGAGTCATTTTCTTTTACTTCTAAAGAAGGATGCCCTAGCCCTTTTTCTTCCAAGCGTCGCAGCATTTCTGTCAAGGATATTTTACGTTTTTTTACATACCGCCCGACTAATTGCAACGCCAGAGGTAAGTAGCCTAAACGCTGAACAAGTTCTTTTGCTTTTATTGATTCTTGAGTGACCTTTTCTTCTCCAACCAATTGACTCAATAATAAGAGTGCATCTTCCTCCTGTAAAACTTCCAAAAACAGAGAACCAGCCAAATCTAACTTGAGTCGTGTTGTCATGACTACTTTAAACTGGGATGGTTGAGGTGGTAGATAAGATTTTATGTGACTGTAATCCTTAACATCATCCACAACCACAAGCGTGTTTCCTTGGTGCCAATGCTGCCAACACCAGTGTACTCGTTCTGGTAACTCCACCAAATCTTCTGGCGGCTGCAAGTCCAAATTTATTCTCGCAAATTCTATGATCTGCAAACCAATATCTTTTTCTCTTGCACGTAGCCAGCAAATACCACCAGGGTAAGTGTCCAACTGTAGGTGTAGCAGTGAGTACTGGATTGCTAATTCTGTTTTACCAACTCCCCCCATGCCTTCAACAGCAGTAATGACGACTTCATTATTGCGTTGTAACTGTTGATGGAGGTGTTCTAATTCCCGCGCTCGTCCGATAAACTTATCTGTGTTACTAGAGGGAATATTTTGGGGAAAACCTGTTGGTTTAGGAATATGACTCAAATTGATAACAATTTGATAAATCTGCTGAATGTCTCTTACTGTTATATTCCTGCCAGTCTGAACATTCTCAAAGATTTTTTGTACAGTTAATTGACTATTTCCTTGAAGTTGAATATTATTTTCACCTTGAATTGCTTGCATTCCACCAGAAAGCGTTGAGTTTTCTGCTTGCTGCTGGATATTTGGTTCGGGGTTGCTAGTCATAACAGTTATCAAGGAAGCGCAGTACCAGTTATCAAGGAAGCGCAGTATCAGTTATCAGTTATCAGTTACCAGTTTTCAGGGGCTGGTACTGCGGCTGGTACTGATAAGTGGGGGTACGCCGCGTATTTTTCGGCATCACTCCACAAAAAGCCAAGGCTTTATATTATAAAGT
>NZ_CAWUDP010000165.1:0-14020 GCF_963920835.1 Scytonema sp. PCC 10023 | reverse complement strand
CTGCAACAAAACTTTACAACGTGTCCCATTTGCCACGTATTTCGGCATAACCCCTTATATTCCTACACTGTAAAGAATCACGTCAAATATCGCCAGGGCTGGTCAGATTTGGCGAGGTTCGGGTTTTGGCGGGATTTGGTCATTTTAGCAAGCCAATTGTCTCTGACACTGCGCTTTGTACAAGCGTACAATTTCAATTTACCGCCACTGCCTACACACTTGCTGAATAGCACGAACAGTTGCAACTAGGGCGTCAGTACCACCTAGTGGAATAATGGCATCACTCAATTTAGGAATATCTCCTAATAATTTGTAACGCTCATAATGCGACAAGTTGTGGAGAATTTCACACCATAAATCAAATTTGATAGAGGCTAGGTTAAGTACCGATAATAAACTACTAAAGCAACCAGCACGCTCAGAGTCATCTGGAATACTACGTGTGGTATCAAGGGCTTGCTGTAGCAGTTCTGGCGGCAGATGTGGCGCTAGTTCACTCAGGGCTCTTGCACGGTAAGAGTCACCTTGAATACTACGTGTGGTATCAAGGGCTTCTTGTAGTATTTCAGGCAGATGTCGCGCTAGTTCACTCAGGGCATAAGCACGGAAACGGTCACCTTGAATACTACGTGCAGTATCAAGGGCTTCCTGTAGTATTTCAGGCAGATATGGCGCTAGTCCACTCAGGGCTATTGCACGCCCAAAGTCATCTTGAATACTACGTGCGGTATCGAGGGCTTGCTGTAGCAGTTCTGGCGGCAGATGTGGCGCTAGTCCACTCAGGGCTATTGCACGGGAATAGTCATATTGAATACTACGTGCGGTATCAAAGGCTTCCTGTAGTATTTCAGGCAGATATGGCGCTAGTCCACTCAGGGCTATTGCACGCCCAAAGTCATCTTGAATACTACGTGCGGTATCGAGGGCTTGCTGTAGCAGTTCTGGCGGCAGATGTGGCGCTAGCCCACTCAGGGCTTTTGCACGGTGATAGTCATATTGAATACTACGTGCAATAACAAGGAATTCTTGTAGTAGTTCTGGCGGCAGATGTGGCGCTAGTCCACTCAAGGCTATTGCATGGTTAGAGTCATCTTGAATACTACGTGCGGTATCAAGGGCTTCTTGTAGTATTTCAGGTAGGTGTGGCGCTAGCCAAATCAGGGCATAAGCACGGTTAGAGTCAGATTGAATACTACGTGCAATAACAAGGGCTTCTTGTAGTATTTCAGGCAGATGTGGCGTTAGTCCACTCAGGGCATAAGCACGGTAAGAGTCATCTTGAATACCACGTGCGGTATTAAGGGCTTCTTGTAGTAGTTCTGACGGCAAATGTGGCGCTAGTCCACTCAGGGCTATTGCACGGTTAGAGTCATTTGGAATACTACGTGCGGTATCAAGGGCTTCTTGTAGTAGTTCTGACGGCAGATGTGGCGCTAGTCCACTCAAGGCTATTGCACTGCGATAGCCATCTGGAATACTACGTGCAGTATCAAGGGCTTCTTGTAGTAGTTCTGACGGCAAATGTGGCGCTAGTCCACTCAGGGCTATTGCACGGTGATAGCCATCTGGAATACTACGTGCAGTATCAAGGGCTTCTTGTAGTAGTTCTGGCGGCAGATGTGGCGCTAGTACACTCAAGGCTATTGCACTGCGATAGCTATCTGGAATACTACGTGTGGTATCAAAGGCTTCTTGTAGTATTTCAGGCAGATGTGGCGTTAGTACACTCAGGGCTATTGCACGGTAATAGCCATTTTGAATACTACGTGCAGTATTAAGGAGTTTTTGTAGTATTTCAGGCAGCATATGTGGCGCTAGCCTAATCAGGGCATAAGCACGGTTAGAGTCATATTGAATATTACCTGTGACATCAACGGCTTCCTGTACTATTTTTGGCAGGTGTAGCGCTAGCCCAATCAGGGCAATATGGTTAGCGTCATCTGGAATACTACGTGCGGCATCAAAGGCTTCCTGTAGTATTTCAGGCAGGTGTGGCGCTAGTACACTCAGGGCATAAGCACGGTTAGAGTCATTTGGAATACTACGTGCGGCATCAAGGGCTTCTTGTAGTAGTTCTGGCGACAAATGTGGCGCTAGTCCACTCAGGGCTATTGCACGCCCAAAGTCATCTTGAATACTACGTGCAGTATCAAAGGCTTCTTGTAGTAGTTCTGACGACAAATGTGGCGCTAGTCCACTTAGGGCTATTGCACGCCCAAAGTCATCTTGAATACCACGTGCGGTATCAAGGGCTTCTTGTAGTATTTCAGGCAGATGTGGCGCTAGTCCACTCAGGGCTTTTGCACGGGTAGAGTCATCTTGAATACTACGTGCGGTATTAAGGGCTTCTTGTAGTAGTTCTGACGGCAGATGTGGCGCTAGTCCACTCAGGGCATTAGCACGGTAATAGTCAGATTGAATACTACGTGCGGTATCAAGGGCGATAGAAAATAGAGGTTTTGATAAGTGAGGAGCTAACGCGCTTAACCCTTCTGCTCGTTGCCTGGATTCTTTTGCTTGTTGAGCATATGCTAATCCCTGTGCAGGTGTCCACAATCCCTTTTTTACTAGTGCTGCCATTAAGGAAGCAGGGATATTTTTTGCCAAACTGTTAAGAGAAGTTGTGATTAGAGCATAGCGGCACTGTAATGCAATTGACTTACTTGGGTTTTCCTCAAACATCTTCTCTGCTAACCGCCAAGCACGAGCTATATCTGTGACAAAATTGCCAGTTTGTCCCAAGCGATCGCACGTCTCATACCAGCCGTTACGTCCTTGTGCAGTTTCCTCCATTAATAGCTGGTGTAACTCCTGTGTTCTGCTTGCCTGCTCGAAATGCCAACTCAGGTTAGCGTGGATATAACCGTCATCAGGAAGCGTATGCCATAGTCCTTGCTGAGTTTTGCTACGGTAACAATCCAATAACATAGAATGAGCAGCAGTCAAGCTCAATCCTAAACCAGGTAGCTCTTCTGCTTTATTAGGAGATGAATCACCTGTTAGCAATAGCTTTGCAGCATCATGCATTAAGTCGTGCAGCCTGTAAGTTTGCTTTTGGTCATCCCCAGTTGCTCCTGCTAATAGTAATGCTTTGGTCTTAAAGGAGCGTAGTGTTGTCAAAGCTTGTCTAGGGTTAATCTCCCATAACGTTGCTGCCATTGTGTGAGTAATAACTACATCTTCTGGCAAGACACCAAACCAAGCAAATTGTCGCAACATTTCTGGGGTTAACGAGCGCAAGCTGAGGTTAAATGATGCAATTAAGCTGTAGTGTCTCCGTTGTTCCTCATGAATACAACTATCTGCTCCTGGTGTTTGCAGCGATTCTAAACGAGCAATTTCTAAGTTCAAGTCTTCCAACAATTCTTGCCACGATACCCCATCTGCCACTTGAGCGGCTGCTAAATCCAGTGCTAAGGGTAAATATCCCACAGTCTGTGCTAGTTGTTGCGCCTGCTGCTGTTCTACCTTAGTTAATGGATTGTTCTGAGATTTTTGTAACAACTCCAATGATTCGTTTGGCGTCATTACGTCTAAATCATAGGAACTTGCTCCTCGTATTGTTGCTTCTCTTGTTGTAACCAGAACTCGACAACTAGACCCCCCCACTCGAAATGGTTCAACGTGTTCTGGATTCCAAGCATCATCCACAACCAGCAGTGCTTTTTTGTCATGAAGTAATGTCCGTAAATGCTTGGATGCACCATCTAGGGTGAGAGGTTTATAGTCATGATCCCCTAATGCTTGAATCCAATCGCTTAATAGTGGTAATAAATCTGGTTGTTGACCCAATGTTACCCATAGCACACCATCTGGAAATTGTGCTTGCACCTTTGGATCATGCGCTACCGCTGCTGCCAAGGTCGATTTCCCAATTCCACCCAAGCCATAAATGGCGCTAACGACTAATGTCCCTGTCCTGTTACCTTCTAAGGATAACAAACGTGTTTTAATCTCTTTATGATGCTCTGGGCGTTCTACAAAATACTGAGGTAGATATGGCACCTGAAACGGAGCACCTGTGGTAGGACGCTTGTAAGTTCCAAAATAGACATTTCCATGTACATCTCTTAAAACTGTACTGTTATCAACATTCCCAGTGTTCTGGTTTTGGTTGCCTGTTGAAGTTTGATTTATTTTGGGCGAGCGCTCAGAAGTTGAGTTTGGCTCTTGTGTTGCTTGTGTTGGAACATTTAAGGAACTGGAATATCTTTCAGTGGTTGGAAAGTGAGGTGCTGTTCTTCGTTTGCAACGTTTTTTCCACACAATACGGAATAATCTGGAGAACATTCTCCAAATTCTTTTGGCAAGCTGACGAAAAACTCCTCGTGTCACGGTTTTCTGCCCTTGTTTACATCGTCACATTGCCAGAGACATCGCGAACTACCTTACTACCTTGCACGCTCCCAAGAGTCTGGTTATTCTCACCTGTAACATTCTGTACTACTTTGTCACCACTATTCCCTTGGGCATTTTCCTGCATAATCCGAGCAATTTCTTGAGCCAAGAGTTCATCTTGCTCTAGCAGTTTCTTTAACTGCACACGCAATGCCACCTGCAAATCCTCGTCATCCGGTGCTTTGGCAACATCTGCTGCTGCTTCTAGCGCTGCTGGTTTTGTTTGCACCTTTGGTTGTAGCTTAGCCCACACTGCTTTAGCCTTATCCCAAGCATCCTCTCCTGCTTTGGCAACCGCACCGTCAAATACTTTGTTTCCTACATTCATTAGAAAAGGAAGGAAAGGAGCCAAGAACTTTGTAAGTACAACTACATCCATTGCTTGCAACCCTCTAAAGTATGATTCTGTAAAAATTCCGACGAAAATGCTAGCTTCAAGGCTTAAAAGAAAATTAAGACACGAACTCAGTGACTACTACAAGTATTCACGCTCATGGTCATCGTTTTCGGAATTTATCTGGTTTGCTGTCGTCTCTAGTTATTAAAACTCTCTCACATTTTTGTCTACGAATTTGTAAACATATTGTAGACAAAAGAAAGAGCAATAAGCTATTGTCATTTGTATACTAACGTCTACAGGAGTATACAAGTGAGTAGCAAAGTGATTTCATTTCGCTTCAGTGATGCTGAAATTCAAGCATTAGAAGCGTTTCAAACAGAAGAGGATGGAGATTCACTCAACCAAACAGCAGCACGGTTGCTCAGGGGTATTCTTGGCATATCGAAAGAACTGTCTACAACTGTAGACATTAACAAACTAGTTGAGGAGAAGATAAGCGCTGCTGTGGGTAGTCTACAAGTCAAACTAGAATTGGTGGAAGAACGCTTGGGAAAATTGAACGCCTGAAGGAAAAGGATGAATCCCTCAGGCAAAAACAGAAAGCAGTACATCCAGATTACACCGCAGTTCGGGAACGAACGCTCAAAAAGCTCAGGGTTGGGAGCCAATCAGCTGCTGGTAAGGCTGTAGACGTTTTTATTCGGGAAATTGAGCGGGCATATCCACCTCCCCTCCCCACGCCTACAAATGCCCAAAAACCTTAGTTTGACGGGATTCCAGCCGCTAAGCGCCCCGATTCGAGAGGCAATTTTTGTCTACAAATGTAGACATATTGTAAACAAGAGAAACTAGAGGTATAGAGCAACAGTAAACACTGCGAAAAATACTAGTTAACCCGGTAAGAGTGAAGCTGGCATAACTTACTAATTGGTTTTCTGACACTTGTAGACTTACTGTAGACAAAAGTAGACAGTTAATCTTCTGGCTTTGTCCACACCCAACCAAGTCTATCCCCAGTCCCAACAACTTCACCCAGTTTGCGATCTGCCAGTGAAGAAAAGATAATGCGGATGTCCTCAGCTGGCATATCCTCAAACAATCGGCTGTTTTGCTTGAGGGTACGAGCTTTTAAAACTTCCCCCAAGTGCTGCTTACCCCAATCAACGATGAATTGCTCATACTCATTTGATGGTGTCGGTTGGTTGTTTACATTGTCTACATTATTGTCTACAGATGGGAACAGTGGTGTTTGGGCGGTAACTCCCCAATTACTTAAATCCAGTTCAACCGGGAAGTCATCCACCATAAACCGCTTTTTCCCGCCAGCTTTCAGCCATTGCTCAAGCTTAGAGTCCTTTAGCTTTGTTCTGGCGTGTTCATAAGCGAACTGTCCCAACCTCACCAGGCAGAAGCAGCTGTACAGCGTGTCCTTGTCTCCTTGTAACCCGAAGTTTTCAGCCGTGTCATTTTGGGCGATCGCCAGAATAAACTGTTTATAACGCCTACCGCGTTTAGCGTGTTTTTTGAGCCAAGTTACCGCGTTATCACATTCGTCCACCAGGACTGGGAACTCTTCAGCGATGAGAAAGCGTTCTCGACCTGCAAGAACTTTATCGCCCGATTCACCGCGTAGCTGTACCAGTTCTTCTAAGTTTTCTAAATCCTTCCCCATTGCCGCGTCAATGGCTTTGAAATTCCCTTTACGTCCAATTACATCATTTTGGTCGAGCCACGCCCAATCCTCTGGTTTAGCGTCGCTATCGTAGATGACGACACGACCACCAATTTTGGATGATAGGAACTGGGTGAAAGTCGATTTCCCGTCGCCAGTCCCGCCAATGAGCGCAACGTGCTTCTGTTTTTTCTGGATGTACTCCACTGGGTCGGTGATGAGATTGTCAGGTGTCCAGTCAGCAGTGAGGGCGGGAACTGTTATCGCCAGTGTCGAGGACGGCTGCATATTGCTTCTCATCCAAGTTAAAAAACTCAGTTTTGATTCTTGTTCAATGTCTCCCAAGCGCTCTTGCAGTTGTTTAAATGTCCGGCGTTGGGTTGACCCCACGGCGAGAACCGCACAAGATGAGCCAAGTATCCAAGGGCGTTGCTTGCGGTTGTCAACTGCAACAGATAATAAAAGAATGCTAGCAACTAAGCACGCCCATGAGGTGATTTTGGCACGGGTGTGCATCTGTAGGTAATGGTGGAGTTGGGAGGGGTGCAAGTCGGTCATAGTCCCAAAATCACCCCTAAAGTTACCAATGTAAGTCGGAAGATGAGTATTCCCCTGACTGCTGGCAACTCTAGCAACTGCCAAAGGAATAAACCCGCAACTGCCAGAGCAACGACTCCCCCAATGCGAATGAAATAAGGTATTGGCAGTGACGACCAACAGCTAGCAATGAGCGCGGGTACCGCTATACTTGCGGTGATATCAAAAAGCAGGTCGGTGAGGTTATCAGGAAGTGCGAGCGCGTTTTCCCAACCGCGCTTAAATGCGTCTATCCTGTTGGGTTGAGGAGTTAGTGGGGTGGTTCTAGTCGGATTTGAGGAGATGGGGGCAATATCTACAGTTATCTGTTGCTGGTCTTTACCGTCCATATATAACCCCATCCTTGAATGATTCAAACTGGGTTTGGCAATTAGTCAACTTTGTCTGTAACTCTTGGGTAACTGATTGATGCCACAAGGTAAACCCCACAGCTGCTAGGGCAATGAGTAGCCAAGTAATGCTGTTATCGTCTTTCATAAACTGAATCCCCCGGTGTCGGGGGATAATTGTTTACTCTGGATCTAAAAGCGCCTTTAAAAATCAGGTCTGTTGGTTGTTGGGTTGACGGATAGTTCAACTGGGTAAGCTTGCCCGTAGCCAGTAGGTGCTGACTTGCGGGTTTTCAGGTCAACAGATTTTGACTTTGAAACTTTAATCATCAGTCGGGAGCCGTCAGCAGCGGGGGAGAAAACTTGATAGTTCTCAATGGCATCCCACGCCACAGGGTCTTTGGCGACGTGTGCGCTGTATTGCACACTTGACATTGATGAAAGTGCGGTAGTTGTGGGAATTCCAATGAGTTTACGCGGTTTTTTGGGCTTCTCTTGCAGTGCTTTAGCGTTGGTACTGCCATTGCTTGCAGTTGATGTACTGTTAGGTTTTTCTACTTCTTGAAACTCCATAAGTTTGGTATTGGGTGAGTTTGGACGCACAAACCCGGCGCGGTGACTGGCTGAAGTCCCCGTGTGGTAAGGGTTTTGTGTTTTTGCCTAAGAGTAGATTAACATAATATGCAGTATATGCAGTATTGTATTTAGTGCAAGTCCTGGCAATAGAACTATAGTTAGCTTAATGACAGAATAGGCAACATACACAGCAATGACAGTTCTTGCACTTATGCCTAACGATGCTGAGGAAAAAATTATTTCATTAAGAATTTTTATGCCAGAGTCATTACGAAACAGCTTTAAGGCTGTGTGTGCCAAACAAGGAAAGAATATGAGCGAGGTAGTCACGGAATTTGTTAAGGATTACGTAGTTGAACACGAATCCCCTTCGACCAAGCAGGAAGAGGGGGCGGCATGACTACAGAACAGCGACTAGACCGCATAGAAGCAATATTGCTGCAAGTTGCTCAACAGCAACAAACCAATACAACAGCAATAGGACAGTTGACGGTAAAAGTTGACGGGCTGGTAGAAGAGGTTGACAGCCTCAGAGAGATAGTAATGCATTCCATTCAAAATGCCGAAGTTGACCGAGAAGTATTTCAAGCTGAAATTCGGCGTATATGGGAATACCTGCTAGGGCAGTCGGGCAACGGGAGGCGTGAGGGGGAGTATTGAAGCGAAGATTTTAACCAGTAAAACTTAAAGCGAACTGGATATTCGGTGCTGGTTGATGTTTCAATAGTGACAGAAAATTAATGCGCCTTGGTTGAGTGCGACAACACCTACCCAAGACGACTTCCGTAACATCGTCTGGCAAACGATAGGACGGTGCCTACCTTATCCATGATTCGGCATAAACGGATAAGGAGGATAACTCTATTTTGGCAGCTTGGGCTAGCTATATGCATGACCTAAGCAAAACCCAAAACTTATGTTGTCCTAAAAAAATGAGCCAGGAGTATATGAAAACAAACTTCTCTGAGTACAAACAAAAAAATCGCTTGTTCGGGTTTGCCGCCGAACAAGCGCCTCATAATTTCAAATTATTAAAATATGGAAAAATCATACACTACGGACATCATACCACAGCAAAACATCGAGACTCTTGCTCAGGAAAGATTTGAAAGCTTTGAGCAATTCAAAGAATTTATCCTTACGTCATTTGTTGAGGGCAGTGGCATCGACCCAGAGTTATTTGATGCGTGCGTGGAGTTCCACTGTGATCAAGAATTCGACTACGGCGGGGAAGTTTCGACCCCAATCCATGATGAACTCGACTGGGAATTCACCAGATTTGGACACCAGGCAAAGGAGCCGATGTACGCGGCATTCCTCAAAAACGAAGATGGAAGCACTTGGCAGGCAATTGTAAGCATCTGGGACGACGAGAAGCAGCGACCTTACCAGTACAAGGCACCAAAACGGATAGGGGATAGGGTATTCCTTCCGCCAGTGCCACCAGGGATAAGAAGGCGGATAGGTAATAGATATGGCATTGAGGTACCTCTAACGGGCAGTTTTTGGGAGTGGTACGAAAATATTGATATTCCAAGACTCCCCACTGAGGGTGGTAAGAAAGCGTTATGCCTGTTGTCTTTGGGGTATGTAGCACTTGCACTGTTTGGATGCAAGTGTGGAGTAAAAACCAAAGATGAATCGGGGGAAGATGAATCGGGGAGTAAAGCAAAGCTATATCTCATTCCCGACTTGCAACGATTTGCAGCTCCTGATAGCAGATGGCTTTCTTGCTTTGATAAAGACTCTAAGCATAAAGCCAAGCTGGATGTGGCGTATTGGAACAAGAAAAGGAAGATTGCTTTAAATTTGAGCGAGTGCTTCATTGCCGATATTCTATGGAAATCAGAGCAAGGCAAGGGAGTGGATGATTTCGTGGTAAACAACGGCTCAGGGAGTTTTGATGCGGCATATTTAAAGGCGATAGCGGCACTGGAGAGAGCGTTAGCTAAGGACTCTGTACCTGAATCGCCAGCGGCACAAAGCAAGAGGAAACAACAAATGAACTTGATTCATTCTCGTTGGGGTGAAAAGTTAAGATTCAACGAGATGACCCTAAAAGTTGAGCTAGATGGTGAACCGCTCGACCTCGACACCTTGGCGTGTCGATTGGCGGATGAACTCAATATCGATATTGGCAACAACACAGCAGTGCAGATAGTGCTGTACCTCGCCAAAACGCGCGTTTATAACCCAGTGCGTGAGTACTTGGAGCAAGTGGCGGCAGAGTACCCAAATCAAGATTTATCCATTTTGGATGACATTGCAACCCGTTACTTTGACAGTACTGAACCACTGCACAACACTTTTATGCGCAAGCACCTTATTGGGCAAGTGCGGCGCATTATGGAACCGGGATGCCAACACGACACAGTGCTGGTACTCCAGGGAGACCAGGGCATCCAAAAATCAACTTTTTGGCGGACGCTCGCGGTTGACCCGCAGTGGTTCGACGACACGATAGCAAGCTCTAGCAATGACAAGGACGAACGCCTGAAGCTCAGACGATTTTGGATTTTGGAATTGGCTGAGATTGAATCGGTGTTCAAGCGTAAGGAGATTGCTTCGTTGCGCGGTTTTTTGACGACCAAATGCGATAACTTACGCGTCCCCTATGGGCGGTCAATCGAGTCTTTTGCGCGTACGTCGTGTTTTGTAGCCAGCGTTAACCCCAGCCAATTCCTTGTTGACCCTGAAGGACACAGGAGGTTTTGGGTAGTTCCTGTTTCAACTGGTCGTATTCCAGTTGAAAAGTTAGTAGAGGAGAGAGACTTACTGTGGGCTGCTGCTGTTCATGCGTACCGAAAAGGTGAGCAACACTGGCTAACTCCAAAAGAAGAGAAACGTAATGCGCTGCTCAATAAGCGCCACGAGGTCGAGGATAGCTGGCAGGAGATTATCGACTTTTATCTGGAGAATCAATCAGAAGTAACTGTAAGCAGCATCTTGAGTAACTGCTTAAAAATGGAAGTTGGCAGGCACGACCGTTCATCTCAGATGCGTGTCGTCGAGTCCCTCAAGAGATTGGGGTGGGTGAAAAGGGAGAAGAAAAAGGTTAACGGGAAGGTGATTCAAATATGGAGGTCGCAACCAGGTCACAACCAGGTCGCAACTGAGGTCGCAACCGACTCTAATCAAGATATAGTAAGCATTTCAGAGAAAAGGTTGCTATCTAATGATGAAACTCAAGACTATTATTCACCTAGTTTTAGACCGAATATAGTCAGTAGTATAAATAACGACGTACCTTCAGATACAACTATTCGGTTCGGTCTAGATTCAAATCAAGAGAGTCTTGAAATAGGTCACAACCGAGAAAATGCCCCCACAGAAACGGCTGAAACTCTCCCTGTGTCTACATCTGAGGCGGTTGTGACCTCGGTTGCGACCTGGTTGCGACCTTCTGAGGAGAACGAAAAATCAACCCTGACAGAGGTTGTGACCGAGGCGCAAGATGTTGCGACCGAGGCTATCACCCCCTCATTACCTTGTGAGGTGGGGGATACCGTAGAGTTCTGGCACCAGGGGGAAAAGCAGTGGATGAAAGGCAAAGTAGAAGCTGTCGAGCAAGAGAAGGGCATTTTAATTAAAGCCAGTATCAGATATTGGGCATGGGGGAAAAGCCGAACTGAGTCGATTGGTCGCACTGACTGGTTGAGATAGTTTAGCCTCAAATGATCGAAAGCAATCGTTAGTTGGGGCTTAAGTCCCAACTGAGGATGCACTGCAAAAAATAACAAAAATTGACTGGACACTTCTAAAGTATCCAGTAACAACTTTTGACGAATTTTTGCTGCAACTCAGGAGTAACTAGGTATATATGCAGTCGTGCCTTAACCCCCAACTAACCAAAATGTATACACAGCAAGCTCCACGCCTGATGATATCCGTATGATATCCGTTATTAAAGTTAAAAAGAGTACAATTTTGCTTGCTAAGTAGTGTTAGCATCAAGACCTGGGCACCCAAAAGTCATGGTCAGGTTTGTGGGTGAAGTATCAGGCTTGCTGTACAGAGTTCAAGACTTAAATGACTGTTAGTTATCCTTATTTAGCTAATTATTGGTTTGCAGCATCAAGGCTTGACAAACTCATTCCTATCGCTGAGTATGCCAAACTTCAGCACGTACACGTTCAAACTGTACGTAGACGCATTTTGCAAGGAAGATTAATTGGTCTAAAAACAGGCGGCAAGTGGGGGTAGTGTTACGGAAGCTGCGACCAGGGGCAAACTAAACAGTTTAGTTTATATAACTAGGGGCGGATATAGCTGACACGAGTACTGCAAAGTATTCTATAAGCCTTATATGATAAGCACTTCAGGATTTGGCACACTTATGGAGATAGTAATCAGCGACCCGGCGCGGTGGGCGCTCACAACCATCGTGCTTAAGTTCCGCTAATACATAGAGTCGGAAATTTTTGGTTGAAATTATCTACTTTTTGAACTTAAAGGGCATAAAATTCTCACGAAAATGGGTGAAATTCCGGCTCCTCAACAAAATTCGGAACTTTTTTGGAGTCCTACTAAACTATACGGTTTAGTTTGCCCCTGGTCGTAGCTTCCGTAACACTACCCCAAGTGGTATGTTTTGCGCCCCATGCTTGAATAAGTATATATGCCAGTCGGGACTTAAGTCCCGACTAACCAAAACGTACACGGGGAGAAACCAGCGAGCGTGACGAGGTCTTCCACGCAACGACTGGTGGTCAAAGAAACGACCATTTCGCTTTTAACCTTTATATGGGGTAAAAGTAGCCAAGACGTATTTTGCCGCCATACGTCGTCTGTAAATCTTACTCAGACTATGTTTCAGAAAAAAATGACTTCAATTGAAAAATTGGGATTTGGTAGACCATATTTGCAACCTTGAACTGTACCATTTGAACATCTCTAATTTTTAGAGCTTGAAACCCTTGTAGCTACGTTCAAAAACATTGTGTCAAATAACGTAAAGGTCAATTGGCACAACAGTAGCGTACTACATATGACCATTAGCGTGAGCAACGACATTTTTATTTCCAAATCTCTTTCACAGCAAGGGTTTTAGGCGTTATGTGGCGGCAAACGTCAGCTTCGGTGATCTTACCCCTATATAGGGCTTACAGTGTGAATACAACAAAAACTTCCAAAAGTTGCATTCACCTGACTTCATGACGCCCATCGCACTCGTAAAAACCCATCAACGACAACAACTTGCTACCATGTCTCCAGCCGATGCCCAGCAACGACTGATTGAAATGTGGCTGCATGACAAGTCTCAACACACGGTGACTGCTTACCGTTTTCATGTGACTCAGTTTTTGGCGTTTTTGGGGAAACCATTGCAGCAAGTGACTCTAGAAGATTTGTACGCCTTTGCCGAAACGTTGGGGGATTTAGCACTGAGTAGCCAAAAAAACACCCTCTCGGTTATCAGGTCACTTATCAGCTTTGCTCATAAAATCGGATACATTCCTTTGAATGTGGGTGCTGCGATGAAACTCGATAAGTGTGCCGATACACTCAACCAACGGCTTTTGATTCAGCGCGATGTCCAAAAAATGGTCTGGGCGACTGAACAAGCACAATACCGTTATAAAACAGAAAAACAGCGTGATTTACTCATTCTCAAACTTCTTTACACCAGTGGGTTAAGGGTGAGCGAGTTAACCGGACTATGTTGGAATAATATGATACCACGCCGTGACCACGGGCAATTGACTGTCGTCGGCAAAGGGCAGAGAACCCGTTCGGTGATCATCCCCAGTGAACTGTGGAGCGAACTCACTCAATTTCGCGGTGATGCGAGCGATAATTCCCCTGTGTTTGCCAGTCGCAAAGGTGGCGGACACTTAGACCGCAGTCAAATCAACCGAATTGTCGAAGCAGCAGCCAAACGTGCTGGAATTAATAAAAAAGTTTCCCCCCACTGGCTGCGTCATGCTCATGCAACCCATGCCTTAGAAGCAGGTGCTGATATTGGTTTGGTGCAACAGACCCTAGGTCATGCCAATGTCGCCACCACGAGCCGCTATCTACAACACCGTCCTGACAACAGCAGTAGCCTTTATAGGGGGTATGCCGAAATACATGGCAAATGGGACACATTGTAAAGTTTTCTAACGC
>NZ_CAWUDP010000164.1:0-14158 GCF_963920835.1 Scytonema sp. PCC 10023 | reverse complement strand
TTTTAAAGTTTTCGTCCTGCGACCAGATGATCAGACAATCATCTGGATTATGCAGTGATGGATTTAAAACACCAACCCAGGAAACCTTGCCTTGATACTCAGTTGCGATTGGCTCCGCCAGTGCCCCTTGGGCAATCGCCGCGATGACCCAAGCATCAAATCCACCAATCACCAATCCGTTAGCGCCATCAATCACAGGAAACTGTAGATAAGCTAAATCACTTGGTTCGATTTCATCATCTAGCTCAATCAAAGCAGCCTCATCAGATACCTGTTCAACCTCAATATCAATCATAAATTTCTAAAAATAATTCATTCAAGCCTAGCAAGCTTAATAAATAGATGCCAGAGCGAGTCTCATTTCCTCTGAGAAACTAATTCAAATTCTTCGATTTATAAAATTCCTTTTCTTTTTCAAGTAATTACCGATATGAGAAATCCCATAACTAATCGTTAGTTTCCTCGCTCGAATCGCTTGAATCTTTGGTTCCAATGATCAAGAAGGCAAGCCCAAGCAATAGGGGCAGTACGAATACCCGTCCGCCACTGTAAAAACCATTGACCTGGAAACTCTGAAGTACGGCAGACTTTGCCAGTCTTGGCAGTAAAGCTATTGTAAACAGTAAAAAGATTTGTGCTTAATGGTGGTCTGGAAAGTGAGCCTATTTGATAAATCACATAGAAGGAATGAGTTGGATTATCGACATCTGTTGCTATAAGCCAGACAGTATAAACTCACATCTTGCACCTGACCGAACAAACCCGTAAATGGCAAATAAAGAGTACTAAAATGTGACGGTAGATTTAGGTAAGATATTAAGTACATTTAAGTTAATTAAAAAACTAAACGTAGCGTAATATTACATAATTAGCTTCCAAAAACCATTTAGATGCAAGGATGACGCTTTGCGTCATCCCATAGTGCGATCGCGTTCTTTCAATTTCAGAGTTTGAATTTGCTTTGATAGCAAAAAATATGAGAGAAAGGGCGTGAAATATCAAATCAAATAAAGCAAGAACAATGCTTGCCCACGCCCAAGAGTTAGTTTACACTCTCAAAGAATTGATGCCTACGCAATACCAAAAAGATAATCTTGAAGCAATGCTGGGATTATTCTTGGAAGCACAAGGACATCCATTGCCAGAACACTCTCAAACCAAGTCAGCTAGTGCCTTAAGTCGGTTTTTGAATATCAACCCCTGGTCAACACGGGAAATTATTCGTACAGTTCGTAACCAAGTATTGGAAGAGGTTTTAAAGACTTTATCTAAATCTGCTAAAGGACGTAGACCATTTTTACAGGTCATTATTGACCTCACAACTCTGGAAAAACGCGGAAAATTCAAAGAATTTGAGAATTTAATCTCAGTTTATAACGGGAAACGAGGATTACATTTGGTGGTACTATACTTGGTCGTCGGAAAATGGCGAATACCTTGGAGTTTCCGAGTATGGAGAGGTAAAGGTACACCCTCACAAGCACAACTAGGGCTGAAATTGGTCAAACGTTTACCACCATTACTGACTAAACATTTTCAGGTAATGGTTTTGGCTGATACAGCCTTTGGTAGTATAGAATTCATCCACGGCATACGCAAGCTTAAATATCATGCGATTACAGGTGTCGCTATTAGCCGTAAGCTAGTTGATGGAAGAGTTTTAAGACATTTACAAAAACAGGGACAACAAGTTCGTTTGGTTGGCTTGAAGTTTCCTATTACCGTATGTTGGTACTACCTCAAACGCGATAATGGCAGGTTAGAAAAAAGATTTGTTTTGTCTACCAGATCGCTCAAAGCTAGCACTATTAAATGGTGGGGCAAGCGAAGATGGCAGATAGAGGGCTGGTTCAAGACTGCAAAGCATCGTTTTGGTTTACATCGCTTTGGTCAAGGTACTGTGCTTGGAATGTATCGCTGGCTCATCCTTTCTTTAACTGCTTACCTTATCGCCCATTGGACTTATCTAGAGACTCACTTCCCATTACCACCTAATTGGGGAGAGGCAGCACAAACAGCAAGAGAATCATGTTTTCCTCAAATAGGCGTAAAGCTAGAGAAGCTGTCACCTTGTGCCATATGCCTGAAACCCTTTTAGACAGGGAATTTCATTGTCACCTTCTCATAAATTTCTTGAGCTTCCCTCTCTCAACAGCGCACTTCATCCAAATCCTTTGACATGGCTGTAAACTAAATAGAGTTGATAGTGGTTACTCTTCACAAACAAGTTTTATAAAAGTTCCGAATTTTATTTGAGAGTTGGAACTTTACCGATTTTCTGGTTCCCATTTTACAGTAAGATGACTTTTAGTGTGCCTTCAAGTACATAAAAGTTCCGACTCTAGTTAAAGGCGGAACTTTTTTAGATTCATGGTAAGGTAGTAGAGGTGCAGCTACAAGGGGTGTTCTTGAAAAGATATTGGGAAATAGATGAACTGATTGAGCATTGGACACTGCTCCCAAATGAAATCACAATGCTTGCTAACAAAAGTGGGGCGAATCGTTTGGGAATTGATGATGCATTAATTCAACCCTATTCCGGACATTCTTCTCGGCAGTCCTTGGAAGTATATTCACGGCTAAGTATTGGCGAAGCTCAAGAAATTTATGACAAAGTGATGCTGAAATTCCCTGTTTGAGAGGATTTCAGCCAGTTGGCACAAGGTGACAGCTTCTCTAGCCTTACGCCTACTACGAAGATCTTGGGGCAGGTCAACCGATTGTGCTGATTCATGGATTTCCATTGAACGGACATTCCTGAGTGAAGTTCGTCGCATTGAACCAGGCGATGCGGTTTACATTCCTGCAAATGCAATCCAGTTCCTTCACAACTACGGCAACGAACCCATTGTTTTCGTTTGTCTAGTTGATCCAGCTTGGCGCAAAGAAGACGAAACGATTTATCCACCAGTCTGATTCATGCAAATCTCACTGTTAGGGGATTCAAAGTTAGGGGATTCAAATTCGCGTTACTGCAATTGTTCCGTGAATTTTGCACAAGCGGCAACGGGGTGATTTGGCGACTACGCTGAGGAGAAGGATGCGCCCCTAATTTCAGATTTCACATCAGCCTCAATCATTCTGTTCACTGTTGTCTTCTACCAGGGATACCAAAAAACTATAACCTGCGAACATCTCAACAATCTAACTGTGGAAAACCTGATTTCTAAAGCAGCCTATCCCATATTTCGTTGTGAAGAGTGCATTAAAATAAATAGCCGCTGGGTACACCTCCGGATTTGCCAAACCTGTGGCAAAATGCTGTGCTACGATTCTTCTAAGCATCAACATGCTCGTCGTCATTATGAAGCAACCAATCATGCAGTGGTTAGTTCGGCTGAATTGGGGGAGCAGTGGTTATGGTGTTTTGCAGATGAACAGGGAAAAGACTATTGATAGCGATTCTGATTTCATCTAGATTTCCTTCTCATTTCTTCAACATGTTCTCCTCATGTGGGTGATTTTCATGGCTGTTTCTAATCAAAGTACTTCCATTGACATCGTTTGGCCCAGTTTGCCCTTAGCAGCTTGGCAAGATACCTATGCAACTCTCCATCTATGGACGCAAATCATCGGTAAAATCCGGTTGGCACTGGCACCTAAACTCAATCACTGGTGGCAATCTACTCTTTATGTCACACCGCGTGGACTAACAACCGCTTCAATCCCTTGCGGAACTCGTAACTTTCAAATTAGCTTTGATTTTCTCGACCATCAACTACAAATCGACACTAGCGACGGCATCACTAAAAGAATTGCACTGTCTCCTCGCTCTGTTGCAGATTTTTATGAAATGGTGCTAACTACATTGAGCAACATCGGCATCGAAGTCCGAATCTGGACGATGCCGCAAGAAGTGTCAGAACCAATCCCGTTCGATCAGGACTATCAACACGCAGCTTATGATCCGGAATATGCACAACGGTTCTGGCGAATTCTTGTGCAAGTCGATCGGGTCATGACCTTATTCCGTTCCCAGTTTATTGGTAAATCCAGCCCTGTACATTTTTTTTGGGGCAGCTTTGATCTTGCTGTGACTCGTTTCTCTGGTCGTCGTGCGCCAGAACACCCAGGGGGAGTTCCGAATATGGCAGATTGGGTCACACGAGAAGCCTATTCACACGAAGTCAGTAGCTGTGGTTTTTGGCCAGGGGGTGGGTCAATTGTGGAGCCTGTTTTTTACGCTTATGCTTACCCTACGCCGGAAGGGTTTCGAGATTACCCGATCCAACCCACAGAAGCTTTTTACAGCTCAGAGATGCAAGAGTTTATCCTACCCTATGAAGCCGTGAGACAAACTGACGATCCAGATGCAATGCTCCTTGCTTTTTTCCAAAGCACCTATGAAGCAGCAGCCAACTTAGGACATTGGGATCGAGTTGCGCTGGAGCATACTCAAAGTTGAGTGTTGGAACTTACTAAACTCAAGTTGGCTAAAACAAAGACAACTTGAATAGACTCACATCTTGCACCAAGAAAAATTGATGTTATTTAAAAACCCAGTACTGAGCCTGAAGTCTTTGTTGTATCGAGAAAAGCCAAGAAAAGTGATGTAACTTTATTGCGCTACTTTTGACTAAACACAGGCTTATACGGAGAGGTGCAAGATCTGAGTAGAGGAGAAATTCAAATGTCAGACAAAAATAAAGCCATCTTAGAAGAGGCAAACGCGGCGATCGCCCAAGGCAACTATGAAGGATTCTTGTCGTTCTGCACCGACGACGCAGCCGTTCGCCAATGGATGGCAACGGAGTATGTGGAACCGCCTTTGAATATCGTTGCGAACTTGATCGCTGAGGGGGATTTCGTCACGGCACTCGGCGACCTCACAATCAAGGACGAAGACGGTAAGGCGGCTCATTACTCGTACTGCGACATCTGGCGCTTTCGTGGCGACAAGATGGTCGAATTAAGAGCTTTCTTGACACTCCAAGCGCCTAAAGGCGTGAGGATTCTTGCTTCATCCGTCCTCCCTAGATAGTTGAATGCAAGCATTCAACTATCCCCGTTTGGATACGTTCACAAGCGCACACGGACTGCCCGACCGCGTTTGAAAGGATTTATTCAATTTTTTTAGCCTCTTTCCTACACTATGTCGCACTAAGCTGAGCACTGTAGCTGGGGAGTACCCAATATTGCCTCACTAGAGCCTTTTAGACTACGGGCAATAGTATAATCTCATACTTTTAGCACGTTGTCAATAAAAAGCCGCCCTACAAGGGCGGGGCTTTAGACCCAAATTTTCGGTAATCAAAACCGAGGGCAAGGATGAAACCAGCAGCGCGGCGTAAATCATCTGCAAAAGTCAGGATGTATTTTTGCAAAACAAAGTGCCCAGCGAGTGATAACCAAGAGTGGTTGTAAAATAGTGATTTTTTGCTTTCGCTCCGATTTTACCGAAGAAAGGCAGAGGGCAGAGGGCAGAGGGCAGAAGGAAAGAAGGTAAGCTTTGATACAAAAATAAGTCCTCTGTTCTCTGCCATAAGGTTTAAAGCCCCTGAATTTATTTATGGAGAAAAATAAACGCGTAGCAACTTTATTAAATCCCCCGAATTCATTCGTGGGGACGCCTTCTGCCTTCTGCCTTCGTACTTCTGCCTTCTTAATTCGCTTTGACCGGGCGCAGGTCTAATTCTTGCGTCGCTATCGAAATCTTGCGGTTAGTTTTCAAATGCTTGGATGAAAGCTTGTGAAGGCAAATAGACTCAGCGCAAAAAATGACGAGAAAGCCATTGTCTTAAAACCTCTGATTCGGTTTATACACCTGAGCTGATGTGAGCGATTGAGGTTTAACGACCTAAATCCTCGTGGCGTCCTCACTATCTCGTACAGAAGCATCAGTCCGAAGTTCAATAATGCTGTCGGCAAAGCTACCTCCTGCGAGGTATGTCACTTAGTGACAAAATGTCATTTAATGTCAAATATGACAAGAAAGACGGTCATGACGAGTGATGGTGACAGCAACACGATGAGCAATCACAAATCAGGCAATCGCAAATCAGGGGGATGAATGCACAACGGCAGCAGCGGATACGTCTGGAGATTTCGCGGGAGGCGGCGCGTTTGTTCTGGGAGCAAGGGGTCGCTGCCACGACCGGCGAGCAAATCGCAAGCGCGGTCGGAATCTCGGTGCGCACTCTCTGGCGATACTTCCGCAACAAGGAGAGCTGTGTAGAGCCGGTCTTGGCGCAGGATGGCGAGGAGTTTGTGGCGCTATTGCGCCGCTGGCCTCGGGATGTCTCCCTTGAAGCTCACCTCGTCGAGTGGGCGAAGAATCGTACTAAAGATCCCGATCAGCAGTCCTTTGATGAGGCTGTGATCAAGATGACCGTGCTGGCCGAAAAAGAGCCGGATCTGCGGACGGCCTGGCTGATGACCAACGACCGAATAGAGCACGCTCTGGTCGAGATCATTGCAGATCGCCTGCGGCGATCGCCTGACGATATTGAGGTGCGGCTGCACGCCGCGGCGGCCACCGCAGTCGTGCGCGTTATTAGTGAAGACGTCAGTGCTGCCCTGATGGCGGGAGCCGATCGCGCCTCGCTCGGCAACCCGCTTGGGCAGATGGCCCGCGCCGTGCACATAGCTACCGGGGGGGCGGTCGGCGATCCTGTCGATCCTTAAACCGACCAATAACTGAAATCAGCAACAAGAGTAAAGAAGTTGATCCTCATGTCTAAATTTCCTTCTAACCACCCGAGGGAGCCAGGAAAGACCGCCGTGTCTTCATCCCTACCCAAGCAGGTTCCTCGTCCAGGCTGGCCTGAGGGCATTGTGGGTCTTATCGTCTTTAGCGTAGTTGGGTACGGAGTCGGATCGCAACTCTATCTGTCACGGCTAGGACTCGATCCCGTGGTTTATGGGCTGATCTTCACTGCGCTGTCTGGTGTCGCGGGCATCGCCGGGTTCTCGGCAGCGGCGTTGCTTCGGATTCGTTCCTGGAGTGCCTTCAGCGTCCGCCGGGTCTCGCGGCAGTGGCTGCTGATCGGGGTCGGAGCAGGACTCGTCGCGTTCGTAGTCAAGGGTCTGGCGACCCTAGCATATACCGCTATCACCGGAGACAGTTCTACCCCTCAGACCATGTACGCCGAAGGTGGTAGTGGCGGGGTGCTGTCCTTGATCCTGGCAACGTTGTTCCTCGGTATCCTCACACCCCTTGGCGAGGAACTGCTCTTCCGGGGCGTTATTGCCAATGTGTTGCTGCGCTATGGGTCAGTTTTCGGGGTTGTGAGCAGCGCCTTGATCTTCGCCCTCGTGCATGGCATCAATATCGTTTTTCCCACAGCCCTGGTAATGGGACTCGTCGGTGCTGAACTGCTGCGCCGTAGCGGCTCGGTCTGGCCCGCTGTCATCGTCCATGTTGTCATCAATCTGCCCACGGTTCCGGCACTGGTAGCTGCTGGCACGGGCTGACCCATCGCCAACACTCGGATCGTGGTTCGACTAGGGGCAAGCGCATGTCCAACGATGCCGGATCTGGTGTACCAGATCTATCAAAGTCACCGTTAAATCCTGAAACTATCGGCAACTGTGATCAGTAACCCGACCCAAGCACTACATAACTTACCCATGAAGGAAACGGAGATGGAGATGCAAAACACCGAAAGAACGGAGGGAATCATGGCAGAAGCGAAAAAAGTTACCTACGTGGAGGCTGCGAGGTGGGGTAAATATCGGGGGTGGCGGTATGTTCTGGGACTGGTGATCATCCTCTTTGCGTGGCTGGTGGTCGGGACTGGTGCCAGCGTACTCGTCGCGTTCGCGCTCAGCGGTCAGCCGGATTACTACGTGCTTGGTCCTTTCGGGAAGTTCCTGTTTGTTATGGCAGGTTTTCCATTTTTCCTCGCGGGGGTTCTCGTCGCCGTCTCCCTCATCCACCGCCGCTACCCCCGGACGCTGGTTACGGCGCGGGAGCAGATCGACTGGCGTCGCATCGGTCAGGGGTTTGTGGCGTGGTCCGTTCCAACGTGTCTGATAGGCGTGCTGGGACAGTACCTCTTCTACCCCGACACCTTTTCCTTCAACTCTAACCTTGCGACGTTCGCGCTCTTCGTGCCACTGGCACTGGTCTTCACCGCGATCCAGACCACCACTGAGGAGCTTTTCTTTCGCGGATACATCGTGCAGGGCGCGAGCATGATCTCGACCAACCGCGTTTTTCTGGCGCTCGTGGCGGCCGTAGCATTCACCCTGCCGCACCTCTTAAACCCGGAGGCGAGCGCAGGCGGTTGGCTCACGGTCTTCTCCAACTACTTCCTCGTTCCGGGTCTGTTGTGGACCGTGGTCTCGTTGATTGACGGAACCACTGAACTCGCTATCGGCGTACACTTCGCGCACAACATCATTGGCATACTCCTGTTCAACATAGCCGGAAGCGCCTTGACCACACCAGCTCTGTTCACAATCAGCGAGTTCCACGCGACCTACGTGGCGCTATCGGTGCTGGTTGCAGTACCCGTGTTTCTGGCGATCGCCTACGGAGTATTCAAGCGTAAAGCCCTAACCCGTTTTCCAGAGCTACCGCAAGACCGTAGGTGATCTCGGCTGATAGGACGGATCATCTGGAGATTAAATCAATGGCAGTTTTGAAACAATTTGGGATTTTATTTGTATTGGGCATTGCAGGAATTGCGATGGTTACGATTACGTCGGCTCCATTAGTTGAGCAACAGTTGGCGAAACTGTCTCCAGAAATACTGGAAAAAGTGCCTCCATTGTGGATTTTAATGCTTCTGCAAGGACTACAGTATTCAATTCTACTGGCAATCAGCATTCTGATCGGAATTGGTTGTGCCTATCGTGTTGGATTAAGCTCCTATTTGATTGATCATTGGGTGTTTCACACCCCTAAGTCTCCATCTTTTGCCGTTGAGATGAAGTGGAGCTTGGGTGTGGGTGCAGCGGCGATGATCGTTCTCTTGTTGCTCGATCAGTTGATGCAACCTGTCCTACCTGAAGCGCTACGGGCAGCCAATAATAAAGAGCCAAGTTGGTTGAATTTGCTCACAGCAATGTTCTATGGCGGCATCACTGAGGAAATTTTGATGCGCTGGGGTTTAATGTCGCTGCTTGTTTGGATCGCGTGGAAAGGGCTAAAACAAGGCGTTACGTTGCCAAGTCAAGGGATTTACCAGGGTGCGATCGTTCTAGCCGCGTTGGTATTTGGACTACTACACCTGCCAGCGACTGCCGCGATCGTTCCCCTCACTCCAGTTGTGATTGTCCGAGCGATATTACTCAATGGGATTGCTGGCATTGCTTTTGGTTGGCTCTTTTGGCAATACTCGCTTGAGGCTGCGATGTTATCCCATGTCAGCTTTCATGCCTTTTCCTTTGCTCTTAGTCTTTTGCTGGCAAGATTTGTCTAAGCTTTTTTCTAAAGCGATTTCATGATTATTTCAAGACAGAACAACCGGACTTGATTTTAGGAGAAATAGAATGATACTGCACGATAAAGTGGCGTTAGTTACGGGAGGCGCATCGGGAATTGGTCGAGCAACTGCGTTAGCGAAGCTTAACGAAGTTATCGTCTTCGGTGCTGCGGGAGCCAAAGTGGTCTTCTCGGACATACGCGGTGTAGAAGGTGAAGAAACGGCTGATTTGATTCGCGAGACTGGGGCGGAATGCTTGTTCGTGAAATCAGATGTATCGAGTGAGGCGGATGTCCGGGAATTGGTGCAGAAAGCGATAAGCTGGGTACAGCTTGCGCTTCGCGAACGCAACCTACGGCAAACTCGATTGTGCCTTTAACAATGCTGGCATCGATCTTGTTGTTACACCGTTGCATGAACAATCGATCGAGAATTTTGACAAGATCATGTCGATCAATGCACGAGGGTTATTTCTCTATATGAAATACGAAATTCAGCAGATGCTAACCCAAGGCGCAGGCGCGATCGTGAACAACTCGTCAACAAATGGTCTTGTTGCGCTTCCGGGGATCTCTCCTTACGTCGCCAGCAAACACGCGGTGATGGGGCTGACGCGATAGCGAAGCGCTGCTGCGTTCGCCCTTGGCTTCTCCCCTTGGGAGAAGCGCAGATCGGCTGCCCTAGATTATGCCAAACAGGGCATTCGGATCAATGCTGTCAATCCGGGTCCGATTGCGACTGACCTCATGGCTCGTAGCGCTAACCAGATGGGCATCACGTTCGATGATCTCGGATCTATGGTTCCAATGGGTCGGATTGGTCAGGCAACGGAAATTGCTCAAGCAGTTGTATTTCTCTGCTCTGATGCTGCCAGCTATATTACAGGACAACCCAAGCGCGATCGATGGCGGATATACAGTGAGTTGATTTTTGATTGTTGATCGTGGAATCACAGTGAATCGATCCATCAACAAATCAAACCGCGATCGCTTCTTCAAGAGATGGTCAACTCTGCACTTTTAGATGGTGAATAAAATGATTCAGTACAAAGATTTTGCGCCTCGGATTACTGAACGGGGACCCTTCGGCGGACCTTCCGAGTATGATTCATACTCGGAGGTTGTGAGTGCTGTAAATCAGTGGATCGAAAGTACAACGATACAGGTGATCAATGTTGAAACTGTTGTTTTACCCGATCGGATTGAAGGCACAAGTGATGATGTCTACGGAGTGACGACCAGTAATGCTTTCCACCCAGTGATGATCAGTCAGGGTCTTGCAATCAATTGCTTTCAATGTGTGCGTGTGTGGTACAGAGAATAAGCTTCACCGGAGAAGAAATAATGAAACGATTTACCTTGTTTACTTTTCTGTACCTCGCGCTCGGAGTTTGCCTGAGTGCGATCGCGTTTGGGTATCCGAACCTGCCTTCGGGTCTTCAAAGAAGCTTGTTCATCAGTGCAGGAACCTCCTACATTTTTTGTCTCCTCAGCACCTTCCCATTTTGGCGCGAGAGGACGATCCGCTTCTATCGCAGACGGAATTCAGCGGTAATTCTACCCTGGTTGGCGATTGGAGTGAATATTGTTGTGATGATCTGGGAGGTTCAGAGTCAGAACTGGACGATGGAAGCCATTTTAGGAGCGTTTTGGCGGCTAATAGTTGTCTTAGTGTTTGTAGAACTCATTGTGATTACATGGCAAGTGAGTCCTGAAGATTAGGGATGACAACCTGCAAATTCCTGAATCGCTCGATTCATAGTTCTGTTGATAAAAACCGCTCTCGCACGGGTTGAGCCGAATAGTACAGATATAGAGTTGAAGTGCAACTCTGAGGTGAGCATTATGGTGCAGCATGCAAGGCAAGATGAAACACGACAGTTGGCGATCGCACCTCGCCTGTGGCTCTGGTGGATATTGGCTACTACAATCGCGGGGGCGATCGTCGGAGCACTAGAAGCGTCAGGGTTTGAGCTTGTAGCAACCATATTTTTTACAGGTTTGTTTATTGGCGCAGCCCAATGGCTCGTTTTGCGCCAGTACATTCCTAAAGCCTTTTGGTGGATAGTGGTTAGCACACTGGGATGGACTTTTGGGCTAGTGCTGGTGAGTTATTACATAACCCTTCTTGATCCGCTTATTCAATTCCTAAGTACGCTGGGCGCATGGCCAGTTTTTTGGACGAATCTGGTCATACGGCCGATTGAACTAGCTATTTTTGGCACGGCTCAATTTCCGATTTTGAGACGATTTGTCCGTAAAGCGCATTGGTGGATTCTGGTCAGCGCTTTAGGAGGTGCACTAGAAGGAGCGACCAGTTCGACTGTCGCGTACATTTTGCACCCGGAGCTACTGCCAGCACCATTCCAGTCAGCATTGAGCTATGGGTCAGGTTGGCTAGGCTACGGCATCGTTACCGGAATTTGCCTGCAATGGCTGCTGCGTCATCAACTCCGGTAGGGCATTACAGCACAAAGATTAGTGTAGAACAGGCAGCAATCGGCAAAGTTCTCATGAGCAAGGAGTGAGCAAGTTCAACTTCAACCTTCATCCCTACTCATACATAGTAGGGGCAAAACCTTTATGATAAGGATAAGTGGCTATCACCACCCATCTATTACCAACGATCGCTACAGGATTGCTCGGAGGTTCATTTACTCATTCAGCGATAGCGAAGCGCTGCTGCGTTCGCCCTTGGCGTCTCCCCTTGGGAGAAGCGCAGATCGCACACAGCATTCCTTCACAACAAACCTCCCCCATTCTGATCGCCACTGCCTACACTGATTTAACCTTACCCACCTTGCGCCAAGGCGATCGCGGTAGAAACGTGGAACTGTTGCAGCGCATTCTTCAAGACAATGGCTTTTTAGGAGCCGCAGGCGTGAGATTAGGCAATCCAAGTGGTGCGATCGTCGATGGCATCTTTGGTGAGATTACCGCTTCTGCAATACGAGATGTACAGCAACGGTACGAAATCCCAGTCACAGGGCAAGTCAATCCTACAACTTGGGAAGTCCTGGATGTGCACGCAAACCCCTATCGATCGCCGCTCCCCTGGGTTTCCACGCCCGCTTCGATCGGCAACAAACTGACTGTGGTGGATCTCCAGAGCGCCGACTGGAAACCCCGCAAGCTGGTCGACAATCTCGACGATCAATGGAGCGTCGTTGGCAATGTGGGGACGAAATTCTTCCTCAGAACAACCCAGGACGCGCCGCGCTTTAAGGTGGTGACGATGGACATTGCCGCTGCCGATCCGGTGATCGCGGATGTGGTGCCGGAGCAGGATTCGGTTCTGGGCAATGCGTCGCTGGTCAGTGGACGGCTGCTAATCTCTACTCGGGTTGATGTGAAGACGGAGGTTCGACGCTACACGCTGGATGGCAAGCCTGATGGTATGGTGAAGCTGCCGGGTATCGGCACCGCTGGCGGTTTTAAGAGCGACCCGGATGACTCAGAAACCTTCTTCATCTTCACTAGCTTCAACACTCCAGGCGTAATCTATCGATACGATGTCGCCAGCAACACGGCGCAGGTGTGGGCAAAACCCAAGGTGGCGATCGATCTCAATCGGATCGCAGTCGAACAGCGGTTCTACAAGTCGAAGGATGGCACCCGCATCCCGATGTTTATCGTCCGGCGCAAGGATGTGAACGTAGCCGCACCGACCCTACTCTATGCCTATGGAGGCTTTGGCATCCCCATGCTTCCTGAGTTCTTGCCAGCGCCGCTGGGGTGGGTCGAACAGGGTGGAGTGTATGCTGTTGCTAACATTCGCGGCGGCTCCGAATATGGCAAGGCATGGCACGAAGCGGGTCGTCGTCAGAAGAAGCAGAACGTCTTCGATGATTTCATCGCAGCGGGCGAGTATTTGAAGGCACAGAGTATCACACCCCAAAATGGCTTGGCGATTCAGGGCGGATCGAATGGCGGACTCCTTATCGGTGCAGTGGTCAATCAACGACCGGATCTGTTCGCCGCTGCGTTACCCCAGGTTGGTGTGATGGATATGCTCCGCTTCGACCAGTTCACAGGCGGGAAATTATGGCTAGACGAATATGGGTCTCCGGCACGGGAAGCAGATTTCCCGAACCTCTTGAAATATTCGCCCTATCACAACATCCAGCCCGGCAAGGCATATCCCGCGATTCTTGTTACCACTGCCGACACAGATGATCGCGTGGTCCCAGGTCACACCTTCAAATATGTCGCCGCACTGCAGGCGGCGGATATCGGTGACAAGCCGCACCTTGCCCGCATCGAAACGCGGGCGGGACATGGAGCGGGCGAGCCCACGGACAAGATCATTGAGGAAACGGCGGATATGTGGGCTTTTGCGGCTCATTGGACGGGGCTGGATGTGAAGCCAGCGAAGTGATCGCGTCAAACAAATCAACATACGTCGAACTAATCGAGGAAGCGTAACGCCTCACACCACTCTATTTCCGTCAATGCGTAAATCCTAACAAACTAATTTACAGTCCGCGCTTTGGTGGGGTCATCGATGACCCCGTTAATATTTGAACCCATCAACAACTAGCTCGAAGGAGTTTATCCCCATGTCTCACATTTCTTCTAACCACAAGCGAGATCGTGGCCTACCCACGCACGGCTCTGAGCCAACCGTTCCCGCTAAGAGGAGAACCATGCTTGCTCACAAGCCCCACGTCCGAAGCTCGCTAATGATTGGGGCGGTGATACTGGTTCTTAGTGCAAAGGGATAATCGTCAAATTATAGCCATAGCCATCTTCATTAGGACGCAGCTTGCTTGAGAACGACTTCGATGG
>NZ_CAWUDP010000163.1:0-14315 GCF_963920835.1 Scytonema sp. PCC 10023 | reverse complement strand
GGCTCAGAATGATCCTTATTGCTGGTCGAAGCGTTTCTTATTGCTGGCTCCTACAGCTAGCTGCATAGATAATCGGGCTTTCGTGTTGCTGTCGATAAATGGTCTGCAATCTCGTTGTCGGCACTATTTCAGAATAAAGCAAGTCTCGTAGTACCATTCCAGCCCCGACACTGGGTAATTGGTCAGAGTCTCCTACTAAAAGAATTTGGGTTTTTGGTGGTAAAGCTTTCAGTAGGGAATTGAACAGGAATATGTCCACCATTGAAAATTCATCAACAATCAGCCAATCAATAGCAAGGAGATTATGCTCGTTATAGTGAAAGGTTTGCCCAAGTCCTTGCCATTGAAGTAGACGGTGAATGGTACTTGCTTCCATCCCTGTAGCGTCTTTCATCCGGTTGGCAGCTTTCCCTGTGGGAGCTGCAAGAGCTATAGTTGCCCCAATGGATGTCAACCATTGCACTAAGGTTTTTAGCACATGGGTTTTGCCGCGTCCAGGACCGCCTGTAATTATACTAATCGGATGTCTAACTGCCATGAATAAGGCACTGATCTGTTCATTGCTCAAGCGTGAGAGTTCGCGATAGTCAGCCGATTCAAAGTCGGCTAACCAGTGTTCTAGATGTTCTGTCGAGTAAGTTGGCTGATTAATTAAATTTTTAATTTTTAACGCTACGGAGAGTTCAGCGCGGTAGGCAGCTCTTAGATAAACACTATTG
This sequence comes from Scytonema sp. PCC 10023, assembly GCF_963920835.1. Taxonomy (NCBI): domain Bacteria; kingdom Bacillati; phylum Cyanobacteriota; class Cyanophyceae; order Nostocales; family Scytonemataceae; genus Scytonema; species Scytonema sp. PCC 10023. The sequence continues at coordinate 13,596 of NZ_CAWUDP010000163.1, read as the reverse complement.
GCAATCTCGCCATAAACTAAAGTTTGGTTCTCAATTAACTGAAGAAGAATGGTACTTAAAGATTTATAGTCGGGTGTGTGGTCAGGACGCTCTAACAAAGATACAGCACGTGCTAGTAATTGGGATTCAGGCAGAAAACAATTGCCCTCACTCAAGGCGTCCTTCAAAACATGGAGCAGACCTTTAGAGTAGCGAGTTTCACATTTTACCGACATACCGAGGGACAGCGCTAACTGATCAGCAGTTTTAAAGCCGATGCCCTCAATGTCATCAATTAGCTTGTAAGGGTCGCTTTTGAGTACTGCTGAGGTTTTGTGTCCGTAATGGTCACAAATCTTTAAAGTTAACCTCAATGATGTTCCCACAGCCAAAAGCTGGGCAATAGCTGCTCTTGTAGGATTGGCTTTACTTTCTGACCAAACTTTGGTAATTGTAGCGATTCGATATTTACCAAGTCCGGGGATTTCCTCAAGTCTTTCTGGATTGGTATCTAACACCAATAAGGTGTCAGAGCCAAAGTAATTGACAAGAGTTTGGGCAGTTTTTTTCCCGATTCCACGAAAAAGTCCACTTTCTAAATACTGCTGGATTTCGACCAAGGTAAGAATAGGAAGTTTATCGACTTTAGGGAACGAAATCATGAGTATTTAGCAGTTGAAATCGTCAGATGTGGTCGAGAGAGCGTAAATTGAGAAAAAGCGTCAAAAAGAAGGAGTCAGAATTGAGAATTCAGAATGCAATTAGTGGGGGCTTGAACCCACCACGAAGAAAGTTGACCACCTTTTCAAAGATTTGGTGGGGGCATTACCCCATGACTCATCCACCAGTCGCACTTTCCTTCATTCTGACTCCTGGCGACTGACACCTGAGTTCTTTCTTGGTCATCAAAATCAATTCACGGGCTGAGCGCATTATTAATTCAGAATTAATTTGACTTTAGCGTTTAATACCACTCGCGTCTACAGTCATAAAACAATGCTTGCGAATATAATCCAAAATTGTAAGTACTCATGTGACAGAAACCAAAGCCTCCCGAGCAGGGGCAGGGGGAAAGAGGATTATCAGAACTTTGCGGCGCTTTAAATAATACATTTAAGCAGCAAAGCGCTCCGTGGAAAATCGGTGCGCTTTGTTAACGTACTACAGCTTAATGCAATATCGATTGCTTTCAAGGTAGTACTCGTATTGCAGTTGTCAGAGCCTTCTAAATTTCTTTACACTGCCACAGAATGAATTTGGGCACTTGTTATTTAGAGAGTCCTCCTAATCTCTTGGTCAAAAACGACTTGAAACTCTGAATTAGGGTTGTGACGCTTCAAAATGCTAGAGTAGGCAATTGCATCGTTACGATTGCGGAATCGCTCAACACACACGTGTTGAGCCGGTGGAATCAGTCGGAAAACAGCCCAGGGTTTTAGAATGGTTTGATTTATAGTCATAGTATTCGTGAAAAAATGGCACCAGTAGAGCAAATACTGGTGCTTTCGTTTTGAAAGCGGTACGAGTTTGAAATCACGTATGCACGTGATACGTCATCTGCTAATATTTATTGCACGTGCATGACGACCCAGTCAACTGCACGTGCAATAATTGTGGAGATTCATATCCATATGCCGTTAGAAAATGAACACCCCACACAAAACCATCAACGCTACCCTAAGGATGACTCAGTCCGATTGGGATGCACTTCAAGTAAAAGCCCAACAAATGGGGATGACCAGAACACAATTTCTGATTCAGATTGCCAGAGGGGAGATCCCAGTGGAGAAAAAAGCATTACAAGTGCAGGAGCAGCAACTGCTGGGAAAATATTAGAGCAGCTCCAAGAGCTGCAAGCGGCACACCTCAAATATGTTGATGCTGACAGACAGCGGTTGCAAGCCCGATTGAACGAAACCGATGAGCATCGGAGAAAAATTGTTGCTGATATGCAACGCTTGGAAGGTCAAATCAAAGAACTTTTAGCTGAATCAGGTACTGAGATTTCGTAGAGCAGCAGCTCAGGACAATATCGGAATTTTGTATCACAGTAGTTGGACAACTGGTTATGTTGAGGTGGGAACCGGAGGGCGATTGCGCGGAGCGCACGCTTGAGAGCGAGCGCCAAAAATTGCCCCTCGCTGCTCTAGGTCACGCTTTTGGCGGACATCATATAAGTTAAAAAAGCCCGCTTTGGGGCGGGTGAAACAAAAAGGGATTTATTAGCTGAATTGAATATGGACTGTTAGTTGTTAAATTTTCTTGATGCTTACCTCCGAACTGTAATAATTTAGATGAACGTGGTGATAACTACCGAACTCCAACTGTGACCAAAAGAGGATTTTTGTTCCAGGAGTTGCCTACAGGCACAGCACTGGATTGTGCAACTGGCTTGTGCTTGACGATATCGTAGACCGCTTCCAGTGCCGACTCAATGGAACCTTGTAACCATGCGGGGAAGCGAGAGCAATGTTCGCCAGCAAAGAACAAAGTGTTTTGGGCTCTTTGCGCTGAGAGGTAATTCTGAGATTTATCAGCGTCATCCCAGTGAATTGTGCATCCACCAGCACTCCACTTGTAGTTACCCCAAGCAATGGATGCTTTGTCCACTATCACACCAGGTGTATTCAGTTCAGGATGAATCTTGCTTACAGTGTTTTGGACGTAATCAAAGCGCTCAGACTCAGACATCATCCCCATGCGTTGAGCATCGTCACCGATGGTGTAGCTAGCCAACATCACGCTACCATGCTCAGGATTGAACTTTACGCTAGGGTAGTATGTTTGACGCACACCTTCACCACTGAAAGAAGCACCACCTTTGATGCCTTGTTTATCCCAGAAAGCCTCGCGAGTGTGAAAGGCAACTTTCGTTCCGGGACAGTAAACGGTGTTGTGAATTGAATCGAGTTTATCATCATCAAACCCGCTCAATTCCATTTTGCGTAATACACTGAAGGGAATGGTGCATAGTACATAATCGCAGTTTTTGGTGTGCAACTGTCCATTTTCCTTGTAGGTGATTTGGACAGAATCTTTTTGTACGCGCAGAGCGACGATTTCTTGATTACACTTGATAGAACCTTTGATTTCAGCTGCCAAACGTTGGATGAGTTGGTCCATCCCACCTTTGAGTTGCAACAAGTCGTGGCTGGTTTCTGTCATGATGTCGCCGAGGAAAATATCCAATCCTTGAGAACACTTTGCCCGGAAGCTTGGGTTTTGTCTCAGGAATGAGTGCAAGTCAATCGTTTCGCCGTCTTCGCTAAAGTAGGGGTTTAAATCTAAGCGCTCTAACTCATCCATCAAGTGAGAGTTCAAGTCGCGTTCAAAATCAGAACGGAGATTACCAGGAGCGATAGTATTAATAATAGTTTTGAGCCAAGCTGCAAAGGCGCGAGTTCTTTCACTGTAGCGAGTGTCACTGAAAATACCGCCTTCTGTTTGTTGCAGAACACCAGGTGCGTCTTTCATTTTCAGCACTTGTCCGTTGATGTTCATCATTGCGTTGCTTTCCTCAAACACTGTCATAAACTTACACAGTTTGTCAGACAGTCCCATTTCATGTACGTAGTGCAGAGTCATTTCGTGGTCGTTTGGGATACGCATTGCTCCCAGTTCGGCGTAGGGTGCATCAGGGGAGTTACCAAAGCGGTGTGTCCATACCCGTCCACCGATGCGTGGGCTACCTTCCATAATTTCGACTTCATGTCCCAGGCGCTCTAGCTCATATGCTGCTACTAAACCTGCGATACCTGCGCCCAGTATCGTGATCCGTTTGCCTTTTTGAAAGTTTACCAGTTGGAATTGCTCAAGTAAAATTTTGGTGTCCATTGTTCCAGCTTCCCTTTTTTGTTTGTGTGGCGGCGGTTTTGATTTCAACCGCCTCTGTTCTTTCATAAGGGGGACTAGAAATTTTTATGCACTTTTGAAGTGCCAACTGTTGCGTTTTACAAATGTGAAGAAGAAAGGCAAGCGTACGCAGTTTGACCCCCGGCTTTGCACATAATATTTCATTTTTTGACAGATCCCATTTCTCAAATATCTATGTAGCAAGCTTTTTAGACTTTTATACCCGTTGAACTCAAGTCGCTTTAATGGGCGAACAGCCCAACCCTTGGGACGTACTACCGCCCTAGGTTGCGATGAGCCGACATCGAGGTGCCGAGAATACATGACTCATTGCCATCCATGAACAGCGTCACGAAAAAGTACTGCTTTGTACAAAATTGGCTACGTACGTGACTTGATCCATTGCAAGTACCTCTTCACAAGTTGTACTTGGGTGGGCGCACCGTTTCCTGGCAGGGTTGAACCGAGTTACTTTAGATGCAGAGTAAAGAGTTCAGTTAAATCCGCTCTGGAACTGAATCTTACTGCGAGTGCCAAGCAGAACTCTCTGATTTCAAAATAAACCCAATCACTCGGTACAACAGTCATCGTGAGGTCATGTATGCGTCACAATAAACTTGGTGTGTTTTTCCCTATCGCTCTGGTTGCAGCTTGCACTTCTCAAATGTTTCTCTCTAGCCCATCTTTCGCAGGAACAAAAAACGTAGCCAGTGTTGCTCGCACCTCAGCCGTCGCAGCTAACCCAACTTTAGACAGACAAGTACCTTCGACTGCATCCTTGGAACAACAAGTGATTGCCGAGATGAACAAGGTGAGAACAAATCCCCAAGCATACGTCTCTATCTTAGAAAACTACAAGCAGCGCTTTCAAGGAACACGAGTTCAACTTTCTAATCAAGGGGCGTGAGTATCAATGGAACAGAAAACCGGGATAAGAAAATAAAGTCAAAAATATAGGCAAAATCTCAACCATGTATATACATAGATGAAAACCTTGTCTTGACATTGATTAAGACTTGTTACCATGTATATACATGAAAGAATCGTTACAAAACTTAGGAACAGAAAACCGGGATAAGCTCTTTTTCCTCAAATTAATTCAAAATCAACGCGTGCAGATGGGTCTCTTAAAGGACGCCATTCTCCCTGTTCTATAGTTTCAGCGAGAGAAAAATGATACCGCCCTAACATATTTATGTGCTTGCGCCCCAGCGGAGATAGTCTTGCAACGTCTGACGGTAAGACCTGTTGATTAATGGAACGCAGTTTAGAGATAGCTGCATCCATATAGTAAGTATTCCATAACACAATCACATTGACAACCAAGCCCAATGCTCCAAGTTGTTCCTCCTGTCCCTCACGATATCTTTGCCGCAACTCTCCTTTTTGCCCGTGAAACACAGCTCGCGACAAACTGTGACGACTCTCGCCACGGTTGATTTGGGTCAGGATGCGACGGCGGTAACTTTCATCATCAATATAGGACAGGAGGTATAAAGTTTTAGCGATTCGACCTAACTCAGCAATAGCCTTAGATAAGGTTGAAGGCTGGTTACCTCGTTGTAAAGAACGCATTAAGTCTGTTGCACTCACAGTTCCCAATTTGAGAGAACCCGCTACTCGCAATATATCATCCCAGTTATTAGCTATGAGTTCAGTATTTATCTTATTTTTTGCTAGTTTATCCAATGCTCCATAAATAGCGTTATTGTCTAATCGCCAAAGTCTTGAATCTCCTATATCTGCAATCCTAGGACTGAACTGGTAGCCCAACACCCAAAATAAACCAAACACAACCTCACTATAACCTGCCGTGTCGGTCATGATTTCAATTGGTCGCAAGCTGGTTGTTTGTTCGAGTAATCCTGACAATAAAAACAGAGAATCCCGTAGGGTACCTGGAATGACAATACCGTGAAAGCCAGTAAACTGGTCGGACGTAAAGTTGTAATAAGTAACACCTCGACCAACACCGAAATATTTACTATTGGGTGCAGCATTAATGGTTCTTACAGGCACACTGAACCGTAAACCATCGGCGGATGCAACCTCGCCTCCTCCCCAAATTTGTGCTAAAGGAATGTGGGTTTGAGCATCAACGAGTCTGGAGTTAGCGCGAATCAGGGTTTCGCTGCGGAAATAGTTTTGCTGTACCCATGACAACCGCCCACGTGTCAATGCTGGCACTTCCGAGCGTGTCAATGGTTCCAACCCAATATTACAAGCTTCCGCCAACAGCACTGCACAAATACTAATGTGCAAATCTAGTACGCGACTTCCGGCTTGACTTAAATGAGTAAATTCTTTCGTAAATCCAGTCCTGGCATCAATTTCCAATAACACTTCTGGCAAGTCCACTCTCGGTAACATTGCTGCCACTTGACGAGTGAGGGTTGTTAAACTAGGTGGGTCAACAAGTTTATCTAATCCCGTCAATACTAAGTGCTCCTTACCGTCCTTAATATCAATACGTACAGCTGCATTGTCTTGAAAATTAGCAGCAGTACGGTGATAAGCTTCATCAAGTCGGGATTTTAAAATTTCTAGAGTTTTATCAAAAGTAGGTTCGAGGTCTAAAGTACGACATATCGCCCCACGTTGCGCTGCCCAAGCCTCATCCGATAAAAGTTTGGCACGGGGGTCGCAATAACGTTGACTTTTGACAACAAAAACATCACGGCGTCGCAACGCAGACCGTAAGCATTGAAGAACGCAGAACGTATAAGCCTTACGGTCAATGACTCCTCTATCGTTTATAACTAACCGCTTCCATGCCTTAGTAACGACTTTTAATGGTGCAACACTCATATCTGGTCGTTTATAACCCTCTATATCACGTAAAAAATCGAGTGCTTCTAAGATTGGTGTAGCGGAATCCATCCCAGAAAACTCGATTTTTTCTAAAAGAGTTGGTAAAAAAATCCGCACATATCGCCACCGGGACAGAATCGTGTCTAGCAGTTCATCCTCAAAAGGACGTGCCAATGATTTTACCTTCTCTACGGCGAGTAATAATTTATCACGGCTGACGCGTTCAAACGCTTCAACCCTAATACCTGCATCTTCATAGTCAGCATCAAGTATGACTTCGACTGCTGATGCTAATCTCAATGCGGCGGCATCTAAATCTTTCAATGTTCGCAAGCGTTCGTCTTGTCCTTCACGCTGTGATTTTGCCAATAAACCTTTGATGAGTAAATCAAGCAAGTCAATCACATCATCGGTAGCAGTGTATTCCAATTCATGAATAAACGTCATTAAGGTCGCAATTCTTTTGGCATCGGGCATTCGAGCGATAGATGCCGTCCTAGACGCCGCCGCGTAGCGGGCTAAAAATTTGATGCGCGTCGCTGGGATTTTAGATAAATCTATATTTCCAACACCAACTGCTCGGATCTCCAGGAGCCGATTTATCCCTTCCACTAGGGATTTGGCACTGACGCGAGTGGGAGAATGAGACAAACGGTCTAATATGGAGTATCGCTGGTTCTCTGGTATTAGTAATAGTTTTTCTAAACAAGTAATTTGTTTTTGATTAGGAAGTTGAGATAAAACTTTCCACAGATGGTTTGCAGCTCTTTCCCTGACTGATGCAACCAACCGTGCAAGTACGCTAACTCCAGGCAGTAGAACTCTTTGCTCCACAAGTCGGGCAGTAGTCAAGTCAAATAGCATACTTTGAGATTCCGTACTCAACATTGCCCTTTGGTACAACCAACGTACCAATCTCCAATGAAAGGGTTGAGCATGGAAATCAATGTACCCGTAACGTTGTTTGATTAATGCTGTATGTTCCCACTTGGTTTCACAGTTGCGGTAACGTGACAAGCAAGTTGTGTCTTCAATACCTAATTGTTTGGCTAAAAAGTCAATGACAACTATTGGTACATTAGTTGGGTCTGTGAGGAAAGTTCCTAAAAAACGTACAGTGCATAACTGTAAAGTTAGACCTAAACGGTTATGGTTACCCCGACGTTCCTTGATTAATTTCAAGTCCAGATTATCAAGATAAAAATACTTCGCCAGTTGTTCTGGTGACGGTTCTCCGGCGTAACGACCATATCTTTTTTCCTGTTCTGCACTTAAAAATTCAACGGGCATTTATGTTAATATTAAAACAATAAAATTATTGAGTATTTCCCGACAAGTGTTTGTAGGGCTCTCCACAGTAAGGACAGAACCTAAATTTCAACGACAGAATTGGTTCGTTACAACTAGCACATTTATCTCTCAATTTCGCACCGCAAGCAAAACAATACTTTGACCTTTGTGTCGTCCACATTGGGTCAAGAGTTGTTCCTGGTGTCCAACATTTAGGACAAAATTTTAAGAGAGTCACCTGTTCAATTGGTACTTGTTTAACTACTGCATCAAGATATTCTTGAGGAATATTCAATGCCGCAGCTAGTCCGGACTTGGCTTTTTGATTGAGTCGAGATGTATGACCGGACTCAATCTTACGAATAGTCTGGATATGTACCCCAGCTTTTTGACTTAGCTCAGCCTGAGTTAGAGCTAACTCTGAGCGGACTCTTTGGATGTAACATCCCAACGGTTCTGTGGGCTTTGGAGCCACCGACCCTGATAAAACGCTCATAAAAGTATACCCTTTTCGATACGATTAATAATAATTTAATCCTTATATTTTGTCGTCAAACATTAGCTACCAATCATTAAATGGGTATTACTTTAGCATCATTAGCTACACAGTTTTTGGAGCGTCCCGGACTTTCTCAAAACACTATTGATTCCTATGAATCAACTTTAATGCCTCTGCTTAAGCTTTATGGTCGGTGGTCAATTGAGATTATTGATAGAGATATCTTAGTTGAATACTTAAGTAATTTGGATGGCATAAAATTTACTACTCATCACCGCCATCAAGCGGTAATTACTGCATTGTTTAATTTTGCTGTTGAACAGCGTTTACTCAAATCAAACCCGGCTTCTCAACTAAAACGGCGTAAACCAAACCCCAAGAGAGGAGAACACAATTCAGAACAAGAAGTACGCTATCTAACGTCACAGCAATTAGAGCTTCTCTACCAAGCAGTAAAAAAAGATGCTCGAATGGATGCATTAGTACATTTATTACATAGTAGTGGAGCAAGGATTGCGGAGATACTTAGTTTAAATTTAGATGATTTAGATGATGATAGACGTAGATTTCAGGTAATTGGTAAAGGTAACAAACAACGCTGGTGTTTTTATAATGACTCTACGCGAGGGAGTCTTTTCAACTACATTAAATATTACCGCTACAATTGCAATCCGGCTTTATTTACTGCCCAAAAACCACAAAATAACTCGTGTTCTCGTCTTTCCTACGCTCGTGTTTATCAGTCTTGGATTCAAATTACTAGTCATATTCCAGAACTTAAAGGTACTCGTTTACACGACTTACGGCACACTTGGGCGACTGAGCGCATGGGGATACTACAGATAGAAGAACTTAGGGCTTTAATGGGTCATGAGAAAATTCAAACTACCCTTCGTTATTCCAAAGTGACCTCACAACGTGCAGAAGAAGTCGCACAACTCGCCTTTGAGAAAATCAAAAATTATGGAGAATAGTAAACCACGTTTGCTCATCGCAATTTACCAACAGTATCAGGTTTATTACCCAAATGGTAGAAAAGCACTTTGACAGTCAAGAGAATAGACAATACTCTTGAGTGTCAAAATATGGGTTGACGCTGCGAACCGGGACAAAAAATGTCATAAGTTACACTATTTCTTGAAACTTTCACAGAGAAAATCCTTAGTACAACTCGCCGCCGCGAGTAAATATCTCTATCACCTCACTTCGAGTTATATGGTTTCTCTCTGCTATCTCATAAAGCTTCTCCCAAGCCTCGTCTGTTAGGCGAATAGACCTTAACCGTTTTTGAGAATCGGAGTAATCTGTTTCAAATTTACCATCTGGTGTACGAGGTCGCCTTTGGGATTTCTGTCTTGTTCCAGAGTACTGATCCATATTTCTATGTATATACATGGTAAAGAAATTCTATCATGTATATACATGGTAGGAGGGTTAATTTTTCATTGCTTTTTTCTTATCCCGGTTTTCTGTTCCATTGATACTCGCGCCCCATCAAGTGCTGATGCAAACAATAGAAGGAGTCAAAGCCGTTGATGAGGCGATCGCATTTCTCAAGGATGCAACTCCTGTTGGTGCTTTAACAACATCTCAAGGAATGTCTATGGGTGCAAGAGACCATGTCAACGACAACGGTGCAAAAGGTGCAACAGGTCATACTGGAAGCGACGGCAGTAACCCATCTACTCGCATGGACCGCTACGGAAGCTGGGAATCTAAAGCTGCAGAAAATATCAGCTACGGTCAAAGTACAGCTCAAGACATCGTTATCCAGTTAATTGTGGATGATGGAGTGGCGAATCGCGGTCATAGAAAAAACATCTTCAACTCTGCTTTTAAAGTCGCTGGAGTTGCTTTTGGAAATCATGCTAACTACAAAACAATGTGCGTGATTAACTACGCAGGCGGATATCAAGAAAAATCAGTTGCACTGAATTCTCGTAACTAGGTGTAGTGAACTGCAAACATAAACACTTCAAACCGCTTGCCAAGGCATTTTTGAAACCACATTATCTGCAAATAAAGTTCTGCTCAAAACCCTTTTGAGTGAATCTTCTCACCCGTGTGCCTTTGAAACGCTGCCACTGCAACAAGTTTTAATCTGACTTTGACCGTTATCTTTTTGGCGGAGCGATCGCCCAAAGGGCGGCTCCTGTGGAGCATCACCTACGGCGGGTGCAGAGCACCATCGCTTACGATGCCCAACATTTATTTCTGAAATCGAAAACTCACAAAAAACCCCATTTACGGCTATACAAGCAATTAAGGCAAGTGCCCTTAAACCATTTTTGAATCCAACTTCTCACGACCAAAAAAGCCGCTAACGGTTTGCTGTCAAAGCTTGTGGCTTTTAGATTAAACATAATTTCTCCCAATGTAGAATGGCTGCGCTTGACAAATAGCAAAGCGCGCTTAAACTGAAAGGGCTCCAAGATACACCGACGTTACAAGGGATTGAGCCGAGATACGTGTAAAAAAGTGCCACTTCGCCTGAAAGCATTGTCCTGTCTATATTTCAGTCCAAGAGAATTTTGCATTGGTAATATCTGCTAACTACTATTAGCAGATGAAAATAGGCTCCAAAAAGGGTTTTATGTCTGCTAATGCTCCTCAAAACCCCCTAAATTCATGTCTGCTAAGGTAAGTGGCACTTTTTTACAGCTATCTCGGCTCGACCCCAATACTACCAAGGCGGTGGACTTTGCGCTCTATATTCAGAATCTAGATCTGGGTGCGGTAATCGCGTACAAAAGCGTATTTGCAGCAATTGCAAATACTATAGCAGCGAGGAATCGTTATGTTGTGCGGTTCACCCGGAGGGGTGCAGTGACAATTGTCTGGATTGGGAATCAGAAAACTAATTACCGATGACTAATGACTATTCATTGTGCTATCAATACAAAAATTTGTGTGAGGAGATAAAGTTGATTGAAATTTGGCTAGATGGTCGAGGTGTCGGCAAGGCTCGCCCAAGGTTTGGACGGGGCGGCGTTGTCCATACAGCACAGCGATATGGGGAGTGGAAGCGTAATGCCATCTTGCAGATGAAAGCGTTGAGCCTACCACCAGCACCAATTCCCGCAAGGGTTGATTGTACCTTTGTCAATTTTTTCAGCAGCGACTCTGACAATCTGATTGGCTCCGTATTAGATGCGTTGGTCGAATCGGATATTTTGCAAAACGATTCATCCGGGTATGTGGTCGCATCGACCGGAACTTTTGCCAAAACCCGAAAACATAGAGGGCAGGACAGACCAGTTGGTATTTTAATTCGGATTACTCCTGCACAAATTGAGTACTTGGATCTCTCAGTCGCAAGCACTGTTTCACAATCAGTAGCTTGATGCCAACAGAATAGGCATTTTGGCACAAGAGAAAATTGAGTGATGAGTAAAGTGGTGCAATGCCAAACTGCGAGAACAGAACTTTGCACTTCTGTTTGTGCTAAAAGTAACCCCCAGTGACGTGCCGGGGGTTTTTGTTTTGAGACTCCAAGCCACTCAGTATTATGTGAAGTCACAGTACAAAATCACCGAAAAGCAGGAGGTAGCGCCTATTCTACCTGTCAAAGCTGATATCAGTGATAGCATAAGCAGATTTTATCAATCGCGGCTAGAAGCCGTATTCTTGCGTAGGGGCGAGTGACGACAACTGATAAACGGTGGTTATTTCGTGCGAGTGCCAACGGAAAATCAAGGCTTTGGGGCAGATAAACTGTTCGTAATTAGCCGCATAATAGGAACAGTAGTCAATTCCCAAAGAAATGCCAGTCACGCCAGTCCGCAGAAAAAATAAGGATTATAGGTCACGAGAGTATCTTACAGCTGGTGAGATTAACAGGTTACTCTTGACGGCAAAAGTTTATGGACGCTATCGAGAAAGAAACGAAGCTTTGGTGCTAATGATGTTCCGCCACGCGCTTAGGGTGACAGAAGCTTGTGAAATGAGATGGGATGCTATCTCACTATTGGATAAAGAAATTTTCATTACTCGCAAAAAGGGGAGTGATAATGGGGTGCATCCACTCCCTATAGATGAGGTGGAAGCTTTGACAAAGCTTCGACAGCTTAACCCGAAGAATCCTTACGTTTTTGTTGGGGAACGAGGGGAACCGCTGACGCCCGCTGCTGTGCAAAGACTTTTGACTCGACTTGGTGCGGCGGCTGGGCTAAATATCAAAGTGCATCCGCATCAACTAAGACACGCTTGTGGTTATTACTTAGTTAATGCAGGTTATTCAACTAGGTTTATTCAAGATTTTTTAGGACATCGGGATATCCGACATACGGAACGATATACCAAGCTCAACTCAAGGCGCTTTGTCACAATCGATTGGAACCGAAAAGAGGATTAACGCTCGGGGGCGATAAAATGTTAAAGCTAAAGTGATTACAAAAGGGCATTAAGTACACTGAGATATATTCATGCCAGGGTTATTTCATTCTTCGTCAACCCGGCAGGAACTCAAGTTCCACAGCGAGTAGCTTAAGCCGATTAAAACTGACTAAAATTCGCGCGTAGCGTTTTTTCTTTGGGGTCATTAGGCAGTTGCATTTTGAGGACGCGATAACAGTGTTGTCTACACACCCCAGTACGGGCACGGCATGCCATGCCCCTACAAACACCATATGAAACTTGTTACTTGCCTTGTGTCCGTTTTCACTCAAATATTGCAGCAGTTGGAATAAGACGATTTTTGTTTTTTGTTACGATAAGCATCGCCCACCATTAACCCAAATCTCTATTTATATGACCAAAAGCCTCTTTCTAGATTAGAAAGAGGCTTTATGGTTGTAAGAATAATCCTGGCACCGAGCTATTGTCACAGGCAGCTACCCGCCAACTATCGTCGCCACAGCAGCGTTTCACAACTGAGTTCGGGATGGGGTCAGAGTGGTTCCACCGCGCCATAGGCACCAGGAAAAACAGTGGTCAGTTACCAGTGACCAGTTACCAGTGACCAGTTACCAGTTATCAAAATACTGTTAACTGATAACTGTTAACTGATAACTGATTCAAAACCCTGAAGGCTGCACAGTAACGCGAATTGTACCAATTGTTCATTCAAAACTATCGATTCAAATTCTTTTTTTTTGAATTTTGAACTTTGAATTTTGAATTGTTGAAGTCAAGCCCTCGGTCTATTAGCACGGGTTGGCTGCGTA
>NZ_CAWUDP010000162.1:0-14647 GCF_963920835.1 Scytonema sp. PCC 10023 | reverse complement strand
ATACTCCACCCCAAGTGTCCCTTCTGTCAATACCCCCTCACCTGAATCCTTACGATATTTATTTGGTTTCAGCTTACTTTTCTTCAGCGCGAGCGCACCCCTCGTACTACCTATACAAACTGCTACAGCAGGTATCGTAAGACAGGTGCAAGCATCCCAGGTATCAGGAGAAAAAGCGACTGGGCAAACAGTTCAGGTATGGGCGGGACACGGGGTATCCATCTCGTTTTACCGCACCGAGGAAGTTATTAAAAAAATCTGGTTGGATGACCCCTCTAAATTCGTAATTGATGTGGATGGATGTCTGGAAGGATTAGGGAGATGTTCAAAAGAGGAAACAGGAGCAGGACTTATTCACCTTCGCCGCATCGAAACAGTAAAAATTTCCGGCTTGCCACAAGCTACCTACGGCACACATCTCACTGTAATCACTGAATCTGGAAGTACCAAAAAATCCTATCACTTTCGTATTGTACCCGGTACAGGAAAACCCGAATACAGCCAATTAGAAATTATAGGCGATTCAAGCAATGACCGGGAACTTAGACAACCAAAAGTTGATTACACCGCCATATCTGATAGCAAGTATATCGCCAAAGGAATGCAGTTTGCACTTGACAAACAGTGGATAACCAGCGATACCCCGCTGTGGGAAAGACTAACCAAACTCGTTGAGTTGCGATCTGCTGAAAGCAGCAGCGCTTCGCTATCGCTTGGAGAAGAACTCACCATCGCTGCAAGCAACGCTGGGGTATCGATGAAATTAGTTGAAAAGCTCATGCTTATGGGTGGAAAACGCTTGCTAGAGATGCCCCCACGTTCACTCAACACCCAACAAGTTAATACAAATAATACTCAACCTACACCATTCAATCTAGTTGTTGAAAAGAAGAGATAATTATGGAAACCAGAAACGTTACAACAGATCATCAAAAACTTAAAGCCATAAATTTTACAGTAAATCAGGAAACCCCACAGGAGGAGAGAAGTGAGCGGGGGAATACCATCCACGTAAACGATGAAATAGTGGCAATTGTTCCAGTTTCAACGACCGTACCCAACCAACCTACGAATAATCGCAGTCAGGGATACCAATGGCGGGAAGCAAAAATGAATACATGGCGGTATCTCATGGTTGCTGGTATGGTAGCAGGACTCGCACTGCACGGGTTAATGAGATTCGAGGGTAGCTACAATATCGGCAGTCTCGTATTTGGGGATAAAGCTGTCGCAGCTACACCAACGAATGTTTCAAATTTGAGAGAAGTTGCTAGAGTGAGTATCCCCCCAGCAAACCTTTCCTCGAATGATTCAAATTTGAATCATTCGACCAAACAAGCTAAAACACTGAAAGAACAACCTTTTGCAGTCAAATATGTCAACGGCATTCCCGTCCCCGACTGGAGCAAAATGAACTTCGAGAACATGAAGTTAAAGGAAGCGGGTTCGGTAGAATTTCCCAATGTCAAAAACCCCGGCATGAAAGAAAAGCGCGTTTGGAGTGCAGGACAGTCGCTTGCTCTTGTAATGGAACTAGGGGATTTTGAAGCAACTGAATTCAAAATCGAAAACCTCAACCTCCAACAAATATCGCTTGTTACAGGTATAAGCCTCAAGGATTTCAAGCTCTCAGATTTTGAGACTCTCAAATGGCAAACACTTGGAGATTTAGCAGAAGCTATCCCAGGACTGGAAAATAAAGATATTGCCGATATACCCGCCCTTGATGATTATGTTGCTAAAGTGACAGGGGATAGCTATACAAGTCAAACTGTCGGGGAAGCACTCAACAATTATCCCCAACTGGAAAAAGCGGAACTTGGTAAATATATTAAGCTTGATCAATACAAACTCACCAGTATCCCCGGGATAGAGAAAGCTATACTCAAGGAATTTACCAACTGGCAGAATACCACGATCGCCAAAGTACCGGGATTAGGGAAAGTACCATTTGATGAGTTTCCAGGAGTACCAGTACCCGATATCAGCTTTGTCGGCAAGGTAGATATGGTACTTAAAGAGGTAGAAAACGGTAGGTGGAAATCAATATCGGGTAGTTATCAAGAAGGGTTCAATGTACCCTGCTATAACTTTGAATGTGCTCACATTGAGGTAGCTGTCACATTTGGTCCAGAAAAAACCGGACAACCTTGGTCAAATTGCCCCATAGATCAACCGTCGTTACCCGGACATTTCCTGACAGGGCAATTTGACCACCCTCAAAGATCAATCCTCGAATCCCAACGAGTGGGTGAAGGTTGTCCGGTTTTTTCCAGGATTTCACCTGCTGTCAGCGATATCCTCACTGGCGCAACCTGGATGTCAGGTAAATTCCAAAAGGTAAAAGGTGGATTTGGGATACTGGGTAAACTCAACGGTGGGAAGGAACCAACCGGACGCCACCCCTTTGGTAAATCATTTAAACACGTCCTGTGGGATGTCAAAGAATCGACAAGTACAGTCACAAGCGCGATGTTCTTCCGCATTTGCAAACGCGGATGGATTGACTTGGGATGTTCACCCTATTTTATCGGACCAGTCCCCTTCTTTGAGTACAAGGAGATGGACCCTATCATCTTAGGCGCACCTCTCACTGTACCTAAAAAACCGTAAGTAATATCCTTCGGCTCAAAAGCCACTCGTTGTGTTTTTCTCCATGCGCAAAGAGCGAGTTGTTATGAATAACCTATATTTCGCCACAGCCAAAACCGTCAAAGTTAAACAAACCCAAGAGGCTCAACCCTCTGCTTCCAGCTACAACGTCAGCAAGTATACCAACCAATTAATGTCTCCCCAAGGGCTAGCACTCGCCGGGGGAATATTAGCACTATTTCTCCTACAGATGTTCTCTGCTGGTAAGAAGGGCAAACTTGCCACCAGCTATTGGGGTGGAGGAAAAGAAACAGCATGCGCCAAGAAAAAAGCCATCAAGCAAGTCACCTCTCCCAAGTGCGATAGCGCTAGCTTGTATATTGGAGTACATAAGTACAAAGGACAAAAACTACCCAAGGGAAGTGGGGGAACACCTGTATATGTACCCGATGTTCAAAGAGGTACAGCCGTTATTGGGGCACCCGGTAGCGGTAAATCCTTCTCAGCAATCAACCCCATGCTTTACTCAGCTATCGACCAAGGGTTTGGTATTGTTCTATACGACTTTAAGTACCCCAGCCAAGCCAAAATAGCCAGTTACGCAAAATTAAAAGGGTATTCTGTACACGTCTTTGCTCCGGGTTTCCCCGAATCTGAGGTATGCAACCCTATCGATTTCTTGCGCGATAGTAGCGATGCTGAAACCGCAAGGCAATTGGCTACCGTGATCAACAAAAACTTCCGTATGCTTGGTGGTGGCTCCGAAGACGCATTCTTCGGTCCTGCGGGCGACCAGTTAACTCAGGCAATCCTGATGCTCACCAAAGACTTTGGGGAGTTTGCTGATATCATGACCGCAGCAGCTATCCTCTCAAGCGAGAAGATGGTCGAACGCCTGATGGCAGCAAGTCTTAATCCGTGGATACGCATAGCCTTCGGTCAATTATTTAGCTCCAGCGGAAGTGAAAAAACCATCGCGGGTATCGCCGGTACCGCCTCGCTCATGTTCACGCGCTTCATGGCAAAGAACACGCTTGGCTGCTTTGTCGGCAAGACTACTCTACCACTAGAGGTAGGCAAGAAACAGATGATTATCTTTGGACTTGACCGCGAACGCCGCGATGCAGTTGGTCCGCTGATGACTTCAATCTTACACATGACTGTCGCCCGTAGTATTGCCAAAAAGAGGAAAGACACTGGTCCACTTGTAGTTAGCGTTGACGAACTGCCATCGATTTTTCTCCCAGACTTATTCAAATGGCTTAACGAATCCCGAAGTGAAGGATTCTGCGGAATCCTCGGATGGCAGAACATGGGGCAGTTGGAGAAAATTTACGGTAAAGAAATCTCAAAAGCAATCCTCGGTGCGTGCGGTACCAAGTTTATTTTCAACCCTGGTGAAGAGGAATCTGCAAGGGTTTTTAGTGCTTACCTTGGTGAAGAAGAAATTAAATATAAGCAGAAATCCCGTTCGACTGGAGGGGGAAAAGCTTCAACATCTATCTCCGACCAAGAACGGACTCGCAAGCTATTTGAACCTGCCCAATTTCTCAAATTACCACCTGGTAAATGTGTATTTATCAATCCTGCTTATAGTAATAATAATGAAGGATCTGTTCCACTATTAAAAAGTATTAAAATTCCAAGATATATCATTGGACTCGAACAATCAAACGATAGTAATTGGGATAGAGTTATCAAACAACTTGCTCGAAAAAGTACCCAAAAAAGACCAACTCAAGAAGACTTGGATGCCAGAGTAAAAGAGGTAGACAAGCGTTTTCCCATTCCTCAAGCACCCGTAGAAGCAGGAAATACGCCATTACCTGTGGATAGTTACAAAGAATTTTTCTCATGATTTCTACAATCCTTACCAGAGAAATTAGCAAGTATTAAATCAGTTATCAGTTATCAGTCCTGACGGCGGGCGCTTTGGGGGATGCGCGACCCGCCACCAACGCATAAAGGTGCTCTTGGTGGGGGACGCGCGACCTTTCGTATTTAACTGATAACTGTTTACTGCGACTGGTACTGTTAAAACTTACCTAGATGGAATTATATATTTAATTTTTATGTAAATTATATTTGTATAATTTTTTATTATATCACTATGGTCGCAATAATTCAGATAATATTTATGGCGATACATTTTCCCATTATGGTACTAAACCATCATTACTAATCATTAGATTTGATATTCAGTTAATCTTCGTTCAATACCAAAAAATAGTACTCTTGATAGATTACCAAAACCACTATGTTTGACCCCCAGCAACAACGAATAGCAGATAACTATCTTCAAGTAGCTGATACTGCTGGTAAAGCAGCCTTGGAATTAGCTAAAATCCTGATTAACACTTTTAAAAAGATTCAAGAAATACTTAAAGAAGGGAAAGAAACAGATAAAATTGCAGTCGAGGTTGGCAAGGATATTTACAACCTCGTACCTGATGAATCTACCCCTGGGGCTTACAAATGGGAAAAGGTAGATTTAAACCAGGAGGTAACAACTATTATATCAGAACCAAGTGATCAGATAGATAACCAACCCTCAAATCTTGAAAATCTTAACTCCACATTATCAACCATATCAGAGTCAGCCGAAGAGAAGTTTGAAGAATTTGTCATCAGCAATCTTCAGGAAGAGGTAGAAAATCAGGAAAAATTTACTTCAAAAGAAATAATACTTACTAATAATAAGAAATCTGTTGAGTCAGAAGAAAGCCCAAGCACAACTCCCAAAAGGGAAAATTTGGAGGAAGAAGAACAATATGCTGCTCAATATACTTACCAACAAGCAGCTAACTCCAAAGGAGTAGAACCGCAAGCGCAACAGTGGGCACGTCAAGTAGAAGTACCAGTATACGAGATAAAAAACAAACAAGCAGAAAAAGAACGTTACAACGGCGAAAACAAAGATATTGCCCAAACTGCAACTGAGATGCTGAAAAAATACGGCACTATCGAGCAAGATGGTTCTCGTATTTTCAGAAGTGATACCTTTGTAATTCGGCAAGAAGGGGATACCATCAGCGTCCACCGCCGCAGTGACGAACTTCAGGGTTGGAACAACTCCTTGATGGAGTTCAAACCCGGTAAGGGAAACAAAGAACCCAAAATCACCAAACAGCCTAAAGAAATGTTAGGGGTGGAACGTCAGGAATTTTTGATGGTAAACGAACACCTCCAGGATAAGGGTAAACTACCCGACTTACCTTATTCAGATATCCGGGATGTGGCAAATACACTTGGTTCTCTTGCGCCTGCTGGTACCATCAAAACCCTTGAGGTATTCAAACAAAACCAGATGCTGGATACTCTCAACAACATACTCCTAACAGCAGGCAAAGATGAACTCGCTGTAGGAGAATTTACCATTAAACGCACCCGTGACCCTCAAGGAAAAAAAGCTAGCCTGCAATTGTTTAAAACCACCGAGGAAAAGGGAATTCAGGAACAAGTCCTGTTTGACCTAACTAAAACCGAAGCTGGCATTACAAAGGAAGTAGCCAAGATGAATATCTCTGACTACGATATCAACCAGGTGAAGTTTATTGCCCAAAATGCCCAAAAGCTTAACTTGGAGCAAATTTTCGGTAAAGAGCAACCTACCGCCGCACCTCCCAAACAACAACCAATACAAGCAGCAGGCGATATCCCCGTCAAAGTCCACCCCTACATAGCCGAGGAATGGGCGAACATGATCAAGCATGGCACCCCTGACTGGGGAGGGGCAATGAACCAGGGTAATGCAGAAATTCAAGAGCGGATAAAAGACAACGACGGCAAGCTGCCAATTGCCTCGCAGCGGGAAATGTACTTCAAAATTTTGACCTACAAGACTGATGAAGCTCAGAAAAGGGGTGAACAAGTCGTAGATTTTGTTCCTCTCAAGGATATTATGAATGACTTACAAACATGGCGCGGTCAAGAAATCAAAATACAGTATACTCCCACCGAACACATAAGCGTCCCCCAACGTCAAACTGTTGCTACCGCTGCACCTAAAGCTAAGTCAGGAGGGGTGGAATTATGACACTTTGAGGAAGACAGCAGGCAGATTTAACTAATGGGGTTCGGGGGCTATTAGTCCCGCACTGTACCCCTATCAGTGTCAGGAGGGGGCTAGCAACAGTTTGTCTTGACCACCTGTCAAGAAATATGTGTAAGAAAGCACCAATCGATTGAGGAGTCGGATAATCTTTTGTTAACGATGAGAATTGTTCGGTTACTACTGGCGATCGCTTCTGTTGAAGATTAATGGTGTTAAAGGCGGACAAACCGATACCACGTTTTTCCAGTATATCGGTCATTGGAAGCACTTAAGTGCTCAGTCTGCTGGTTCTATCAAGGTAAGAATTACCATCGCTGCTCCCGGCGGGCGCTCTGCGCCATCGCTTTTTACTGGAAATAAATCGAAATTCTGCTATCTAGATTTGTAGCAACCTTTACCAGAAAAATTATTGCTAGTTAAAACATGAAAACCTCGATGCTTAAACTTTCACTAATCTTAGCTACTCTCATATCCACGCAATTATTGGGCGCTGCGTCTGCCCAGAGTAACCCACGTTCTGGTTTTGGGACGATTAAGGTGCAAGAATTTATCTCTTCTAACCGTATTAAAGTTACTATCCCAAAAGCTGTGGCTGTACAATTGTTTAACAACTTAGAAGAACAAGAAGGAAGAAAGTCCGAGGACATTTCAGTTGCGTATCCCACAAGAGAAACAGCTGTAATCGTACATAGCATAGTAGGTTTGGCTGATGATTCAGTAGGCGGGATACGAAATCGCATCGAATTGAGACGCAACCAAAATAAATGGGAAATTGTTTGGGTAGGTCGGCAATATAAGTGCCAATCAGGTCGAGGACATCAAGACTGGTCTAGCAGTCTTTGCTCGTAGCTGGGTTTTTAGCCTTCGTCAAGTCTAATTTAATTGTTACTTCAGCCACCGTAATCAAGACGATTTATGCAGTAGCATTTTCTTCTATAACAAGATACGTGCAATTTTCACGCTTTTGTTGCAGCGCTTCTGTGATTGGAAGAATGCCAGCGAACCGAGCTTTTATCGCCGCACTTTACTTTTCTTAATTTTTATACGCTGGACTCACATATCAATGCGATCGCTCGTCTGCAAGGAAGTCCACAGGGCATCGGTGCGCGTGACGGCACTGATGCTGTTTGTTCAGTCTGTCCTCGCGCCTAACGGAACTTAAACATTTTTGAGGGAGAAACAAGCCTCAAAACCATACAGGGTAAGGGAAATACACCAAATGCTCAAAAATGGCTCAAACCCAGATATATCAAAAAACAAGCGAATACCATTTAAGCGTATGAAGAAAGTTTGGAGCAATCAATCCCATGATCGGGATTGCGTTTATCAGTTTGTTCCACCTGATGATGCTCGTGATGTGATTTTCGGGCAGTGATTAAATCGGGATGAAGCGTCAAACCGTGAGTCGGTGTCAGTCACTAATAATATAGATATAACTATAACGAAACAAGTAATTGACACATCATTACAGTTAGTCCCCCAAGTGTTAGACATTGCAATCGGAACTCAAAACGCGAATTCTGATTCGGTGTCAGTCACTAATAATGCTAAACCAGAGTAATGAGTATGGCTAAAACGTAAGGATTCAGGTGGGGGAGTAGTTGACAGGAGTTATATGCATAGGGGAACATCATAAACATGACGAACCGCGTACCCCTGCCTGAAAATGAAGACGAACTATACCAACTGTCAAAGGAACATTTGGTAGAAATTATCAAGACGCTCCAAGAAAAAATTGCGCGGCTCGAAGAAAGTTTGAAATTGGACAGTCAGATATCATCCAAACCACCATCAACAGACCTTCTCAAAAAGTCAGAAAAAAAGAAACCACAACCCGACACCGACCAGACAACTGCCAAACGAAAACGGGGCGGACAACCAGGACACGAAGGTAAAACTCGTAAGGGATTTGGACGAGTAGACAGAATCGAAATTCTACGTCCGCAACTGTGAACACAGTTGCGGACGTACGCACTTCGCACCGCGATCGCAACACGTCGAAACTCAGCAAGTTGCACAATTTGTTGCCAACCCAATTGAAATCGTCGAATACCATCGCCATCACTGTCAATGTTCGCACTGCGGAACTATAACTGCTGCTGACTGGTCGGATGAGATGATCCCAGGACAAGATTTAGGGGTACGGTTACAAGCATTAATTGGTTGGTTGGGGAATTACGCGCACGTTCCGTACGCAAAAATCTACGAACTGCTATTTGAGTTGGGGCAAATAGATGTCGGCGAAGGAACTCTAGTCGCAACCAATGAACGGGTAGCACAGGCAATTGAAGCACCAGTCGAAGCATTGGCTAATTGGGTCAAAACCGAGCAACCAAATGTCCATGTTGACGAGACACCATGGTCAGTCAAAGGAGTTAAAGAATGGTTGTGGGTAGTTGCCAATCAAGCATTTTGTTTATTTCATGCCGCAGATACAAGGTCAAGGGCAGAACTCGAATCATTGCTTAGAACTAAGTATGGCGGTGTTCTCAGCAGCGACGATTTTAGCGTCTACAACGGATATCCTGCGACTGCACAACAGAAGTGTTTGGCTCATATGCGACGGCATTTCTTACGTTTGATTAAATCTCCTGGTCAAGACAATGCCTCAATTGGCGAAGTATTCGTCGATTTAATAGATGATGTATTCGACAATTATCGCTTACTTCAAGCCTCAGACGATCTAACAGCCTACATTGATTGGGCTGATGGGTTTAAATCGAAATTAACAATTGCCCTCAATCAATGGATTCCAAAAGCAGGCGCAACAGCTTTGAACTTGTTGTCTAAACTGCGCGATAAATACAACCAGTGGTGGTACTTTCTAGACCATCCCCAGATTCCTCCTGATAATAACTTGGCAGAACGGTCATTACGACTAGCTGTTACTAAACGTAAGGTCAGTGGTGGTTCGCGATCGCTTGAACGGTTTAGCGATACTGCCTGCCTCTTAACCGTCGTCCAAACTTGCCTCACTCAGCAGAGGTCTGTTATCCACTTCTTTGCTGAGGCATTACGCGCACACGTTGCTCATAAGATTGCGTATCCTTCGCTTATTCCTTTTTCTGCCACCTGAATCCTTACATATAAACAAATAATTCTCACAATTTGTGGACTAGTAAGGTTAAGAATTGGAACACTGGTCTTATAAGTTTAGAATTATTTGTTTAACGTTCCCAAAATTAGGTACGTAGAAATCTATATTTTGTTCTGTTCTCAACAGAAAATATCTCAAAATACCATTCTGACATTAAAGTGGATTCTTTTGCAATTATGTGATTGCCTGCTTAAAGTCAGTTTAAGACTCGTTTTGCCTGTTTTCGGAGATGTCTATTGCCTTGGCAAGCGGTTTGAAGTGTTTATGTTTGCAGTTCGCAACACCTAGTTACGAGAATTCAGTGCAACTGATTTTTCTTGATATCCGCCTGCGTAGTTAATCACGCACATTGTTTTGTAGTTAGCATGATTTCCAAAAGCAACTCCAGCGACTTTAAAAGCAGAGTTGAAGATGTTTTTTCTATGACCGCGATTCGCCACTCCATCATCCACAATTAACTGGATAACGATGTCTTGAGCTGTACTTTGACCGTAGCTGATATTTTCTGCAGCTTTAGATTCCCAGCTTCCGTAGCGGTCCATGCGAGTAGATGGGTTACTGCCGTCGCTTCCAGTATGACCTGTTGCACCTTTTGCACCGTTGTCGTTGACATGGTCTCTTGCACCCATAGACATTCCTTGAGATGTTGTTAAAGCACCAACAGGAGTTGCATCCTTGAGAAATGCGATCGCCTCATCAACGGCTTTGACTCCTTCTATTGTTTGCATCAGCACTTGATCAGAAACTTGAACTCGTGTTCCTTGAAAGCGCTGCTTGTAGTTTTCTAAGATAGAGACGTATGCTTGGGGATTTGTTCTCACCTTGTTCATCTCGGCAATCACTTGTTGTTCCAAGGATGCAGTCGAAGGTACTTGTCTGTCTAAAGTTGGGTTAGCTGCGACGGCTGAGGTGCGAGCAACACTGGCTACGTTTTTTGTTCCTGCGAAAGATGGGCTAGAGAGAAACATTTGAGAAGTGCAAGCTGCAACCAGAGCGATAGGGAAAAACACACCAAGTTTATTGTGACGCATACATGACCTCACGATGACTGTTGTACCGAGTGATTGGGTTTATTTTGAAATCAGAGAGTTCTGCTTGGCACTCGCAGTAAGATTCAGTTCCAGAGCGGATTTAACTGAACTCTTTACTCTGCATCTAAAGTAACTCGGTTCAACCCTGCCAGGAAACGGTGCGCCCACCCAAGTACAACTTGTGAAGAGGTACTTGCAATGGATCAAGTCACGTACGTAGCCAATTTTGTACAAAGCAGTACTTTTTCGTGACGCTGTTCATGGATGGCAATGAGTCATGTATTCTCGGCACCTCGATGTCGGCTCATCGCAACCTAGGGCGGTAGTACGTCCCAAGGGTTGGGCTGTTCGCCCATTAAAGCGACTTGAGTTCAACGGGTATAAAAGTCTAAAAAGCTTGCTACATAGATATTTGAGAAATGGGATCTGTCAAAAAATGAAATATTATGTGCAAAGCCGGGGGTCAAACTGCGTACGCTTGCCTTTCTTCTTCACATTTGTAAAACGCAACAGTTGGCACTTCAAAAGTGCATAAAAATTTCTAGTCCCCCTTATGAAAGAACAGAGGCGGTTGAAATCAAAACCGCCGCCACACAAACAAAAAAGGGAAGCTGGAACAATGGACACCAAAATTTTACTTGAGCAATTCCAACTGGTAAACTTTCAAAAAGGCAAACGGATCACGATACTGGGCGCAGGTATCGCAGGTTTAGTAGCAGCATATGAGCTAGAGCGCCTGGGACATGAAGTCGAAATTATGGAAGGTAGCCCACGCATCGGTGGACGGGTATGGACACACCGCTTTGGTAACTCCCCTGATGCACCCTACGCCGAACTTGGAGCAATGCGTATCCCAAGCGACCACGAAATGACTCTGCATTATGTTCGTGAAATGGGACTTTCTGACAAACTGTGCAAGTTTATGACAGTCTTCGAGGAAAGCAACGCAATGATGAACATCAACGGGCAAGTGCTCCAGATGAAAGACGCACCCCGTGTATTGCAACAAACAGAAGGTGGTATCCTCAGCGACACTCGCTACAGTGAAAGAACTCGCACCTTTGCTGCTTGGCTCAAAACTATTATTAATACTATCGCTCCTGGTAATCTCCGTTCTGATTTTGAACGCGACTTGAACTCTCACTTGATGGATGAGTTAGAGCGCTTAGATTTAAACCCCTACTTTAGCGAAGACGGCGAAACGATTGACTTGCACTCATTCCTGAGACAAAACCCAAGCTTCCGGGCAAAGTGTTCTCAAGGATTGGATATTTTCCTCGGCGACATCATGACAGAAACCAGCCATGACTTGTTGCAACTCAAAGGTGGGATGGATCAGCTTATCCAACGTTTGGTAGCTGAAATCAAGGGGCCCATCAAGTGTAACCAAGAAATCGTCGCCCTGCGTGTGCAAAAAGATTATGTCCAAATCACTTGGAAGGAAAACGGACAGTTGCACACCAAAATATGCGACTACGTACTATGCACCATTCCCTTCAGTGTATTACGCAAGTTGGAATTGAGCGGCTTTGATGATGATAAACTTGACACTGTTTACAACACTGTTTACTGTCCTGGAACAAAAGTTGCATTTCACACTCGCGAGTCATTCTGGGAAAAGGATGGTATCAAAGGTGGTGCTTCCTTCAGTGGTGAAGGTGTACGTCAAACATACTACCCAAGCGTAAAGTTCAACAAGCAGCATGGTAGCGTGATGTTGGCTAGCTACACCATCGGTGACGATGCTCAACGCATGGGGATGATGTCTGAGTCTGAGCGCTTTGATTACGTCCAAAACACTGTAAGCAAGATTCATCCTGAACTGAATACACCTGGTGTGATAGTGGACAAAGCATCCATTGCTTGGGGTAACTACAAGTGGAGTGCTGGCGGATGCACAATTCACTGGGATTCTCTTGATGGTTCTAGCAGTTACCTCAAAGTGCAAAGACCTCAAAACACTCTGTTCTTTGCTGGTGAACATTGCTCTCGCTTCCCCGCATGGTTACAAGGTTCGATTGAGTCAGCACTGGAAGCGGTTTACGATATCCTCAAGCACAAGCCAGTTGCACAATCCACTGCTGTGTCAGTAGCCAACTCCTGGAACAAAAATCCTCTTTTGGTCACAGTTGGAGTCCGGTAGTTATAACCACGTTCATCTAAATTATTACAGGTTGGAGGTAAGCATCAAGAAAATTTAACAACTAACAGTCCATATTCAATTCAGCTAATAAATCCCTTTTTGTTTCGCCCGCCCCAAAGCGGGCTTTTTTAACAGTTATCAGTTATCAGTTATCAGTTATCAAGTACCCGCAGTACCAGTTACCAGTTTCATCGTTTCCTGGGGGAAACACCACACTCCTGTACACCTTTATGCGTTGGTGGCGGTGAGCGTATGCCCCACGATACGCCTGTTCACTGCGGCTGGTACTGGTCACTGGTCACTGTTCACTGTTCACTGATGGGGGTATGCCGCGTATTTTTCGGCATCACTCCACAAAAAGCCAAGGCTTTATATTATAAAGTGAGCGTCGTATATTCGCGCTCACTTCTCAAAAATAATAATTATGGCTTCTACAGAACCTATCAAAAACAAGCCTAGCAAAACTGCTGTTCCTTTAGAATCAGCAGCACCTAAGCCAGAACAAGTAGATGATAATACACAAAACCAAGTAAATAACTTGGAAAAAGATGAAGTTGTGTCAAAAGAAGAACAGTCGCAACCTGCACCCCAAGAGGAAAACAAGACTGAAAATCAGCCAGAGACTACTGATTCTTCTGCATTATTTCAAGCAATTGGGATCATTACTGGCAAGGTAAATTTCATACTGGAGGGGGATAAGGAGAGAACTACTATCACCATTGGTAACAAAGAATATCCACTGCTCTATGCTTCACGCAAACAGAGAGCATATGATGCACTCAAGAAAGAGATAGAGGCGACTGGCGAATCTACCCAACGACTGGTTGTTTACCCCAAGTTTACTCATTTTCCTGGCAGGGATCAGCCGCCCAACGTTGGCTTTCAAGTGGTTGGTTTTGACAAAGGACGCCAAGACGATGCCATTTCACAACAACTTCAGGACATGGAGTTTAAACTTTGCGGGCTGTGGCAGTTTATTCCTGTCTGCCGGACACCATGTATCTCTGTGTTTAAGAATTTTACTAAAGAACGGCTGGATCATATTAAACAATCGGAACCAGCAAAAAAAGTAAAATTCATGAAAGCGAGTCATTTACCTTTGTTCTGGAGAGACGCACTGGTACCGCCGTTCCGGTTCAATCCCAAAGCCCCAAAAGAAGAACAAGGACGCCCAGTATTCATACAGATTAAAGCAAAGTTCGTGCCGCATCGGGACGCTTTTGAATTTGACTCATTACTGGAATTGCCACAGGAGAAGCCACCAAGGTTCCTAAAAGCAAGTAAGGATGATAAAGCTACGGCAATGGCACAAAAGAAAGCGGCTCTTAAGGCTGCTGGCAAAGACTTTGGACCACCAAGAGGTAAACCAACTGCCTCAGGCTCGAGTGCTGAGCGAACATTTAAGGGCAAGCCCACAAAGGACTTCAAGGGCAAGCTTCATGAAATGCCAAAGCCAAAACCAAAGACACAACAGTAATCGGAACAGTTATCAGTTATCAGTTATCAAGTACCCGCAGTATCAGTTATCAGTTATCAAGGAAGCGCAGTATCAAGATGTCCCAAGTCAATCTTCTCACTGGCTCCCGGTAGCTGTTCACTGTTTACTGTTTACTGGTACTGCTCCCGGTAGCTGTTCACTGTTTTAAGGAGGATTTAGGAGGATCTAAAATTTTGGATATAGCAGGCGCCAGGGCGGTTAGGACGCCAGGTGTAGAACATGCTCCATGGCA
>NZ_CAWUDP010000161.1:0-14893 GCF_963920835.1 Scytonema sp. PCC 10023 | reverse complement strand
ATCTTTACAAAACTTTACAACGTGTCCCATTTGCCACGTATTTCGGCATAACCCCAAACTACAAGTCTTTCAGCTTTTCTTAGTGCCATTCGTCAGTGACCCTTTTATGTGAGGACGGAGAGAAGGAAGTCTCCGGAGAGGACAGCCTCTCAGTCAGTAGCGCGGATGCGCCTAATACACGACTTTCACGTCGCACGCCCCTGGTGTCAGCTACGCTATATCTGCCCCTAATAAAGTCAACTTGCTGGTTAATGAGTTGGGCAAAAAAATCGAAATGGTAAAAGCCTCGGTCAAGTAACAGCAAGGTTTTAGCTGTCACCAAGCTCAATAAATCTGTCTCAAAATTAGTATCATTTGCTTTCGGATTTGTGTGGAACCATACTTCTACAGGTAAGCGGGTCACAATATCAATGACTGTACAAATTTTTCCAGCTAACTGCCCTTTGGGGACATCTTCTAAGCTTTTGAGCTTGCAAAACAGAGCTTAAGCGCGTTGAACCGTCCGCCACCCAAATGCGTTCAAAATGCGCCTTAGCAAACTTTATGCTATCAGGCAAGGGACGCCGGGATCTTTGATGCCAATTCTGTTGCAATTGAGGGAGTAAATCTTGAAATACCCGCTCAAATAATTCGGCAGGAAATGTCAAGAACCTTAGTGAAAGTGCTTGTTGAGAGACAACGGTTACACGACACCATAGTAAGTCTTTTCTTGCTAGCAGACGTGTTAACTCCTGTACGCCTGCTACCTGCCTCCACAAAAGGGTCAACACCGCAGCCACCATTAACGGTAAATTCAATATCCGAGCCCGCAAGCCCAACTGACGGTAGTAGGCTTGTTGAGCAGTAATCGCAGGGGTCAGCAAAGCCTCAAGTTGATTGGCGATTGCGCGGAGCGCACTGCGCTCCGCGCAATCGCTTCATTATTCGGGCTGGGTCTATTATGCCGTTGTACATGGTCTGGATTGCGAGTTGTCCGTTTAGGCATGGTGTCAATCAAACTCCTCAAAGGTTAATTTGACACCTAAAGTTGTCCGAAATCTTTAAGCAAAACTGCTTATTGACAAATACAAGACTTCCTCAACTTGTCACGAATGGAGCAGGGGAGAGGATTTTCACTCTTTTTGCACAGATGCATCGAATAATAACTAATTAACCGGACTTGATATGACCTCCTGGCTTAGGCATCCATCTAGAACATCACTGAGTTGGTTTAGACAAACCCATCTGTTCTAATTCCTCTTTCAAGAACTTGACAAAATTGTTCGGCTTAATCCAGGTCTGAAAATCTTGAGGTGATACAACTACCTGAGGCACTGTGCTACTCAACAGAATACGTCTAAACGCCTCGATGCCTTCTTCAGACGTCATTCCTCCCGTAAGCTCTTCTCCTGTTCTTGCCTTATACTTTGCTTCAAAGAAGACTGCCCACCCTATACCTTGCCATCTTCCCCAGTTAATAGATCTGCTGAATCGGCCATTTTGAGAGGCACTGTAGTGAGCGAAGGCATCAAGGAAGTTATTTTCGGCAGTGTATTCTACCATTCCCAGTGAACTGTGAACTGAATTGCCTGATGAACAGAGTACGAAAAAATCTAACTGGGCATCTTTGAAGAGAGCATCGAGCACTAGTGTTCCCATGACTTTAGGTGCAAGAGCAATTGCTGCTGTTTCTGGCATTATTTGTTGAATTATGCCTGACCCTGAAACTACTGCTGAATGGATCACCCCATGGATCTGACCAAATCGCTGATTAGCCTTTTTGATTGCTGCCGACATTTGTTCAAGGTTGGCGACGTCGGCCCTGACCAGTATCACCTCTGCTCCTAGTGCTTCCAGAGCTTTCAATTTTTGGATTTTACGGCTCACGCTATCCTGTTGATTATGAGTGCATAGCCATTGCGACCATTCATCTCGGTCAGGAAAAGGCGAACGCCCGGTCAGTATTAACTTCGCCTTTACAGTCTGTGCCAGATATTCGGCAAGCGTTAGACCAACGCCTCCTAACCCACCTGTGATCAGGTAAACTCCCTCTTCCCTTAACCGTGGTGTCCCTTGGACGGCTCCTTCCAATCGGACGGGTTCAAAGGTCTGCACCCAGCGATGATGCCCACGGTAGGCTATAATCCTGTCAGACGATGGGGTCATGAGTTCTGCCAACAACTGGTCTATGAATTGCTCCTCTTGTCCACTTTCTGAAAAGGGAATCACAACATCAATGCTACGACAGTTGATGTTTGGGTACTCTAAAGGTATGACCTTACAAGGGCCAAGGACCATCGCCTTCTCTGGGCATAGCAACTCTGAGCCTGTCACTTCCTGCATATTGTTTGAGACAATCCCAACTTCCAGGGAATGTGTCTGATTATTTTCACTGAGTGCTTGCGCTAGAAACAGCAGGCTATAGAAGCCCTGGTATTCAGACTTTTCAAGGGAGTTAATTGATAATTCTGCGTGAAGGTTCGGTGTGACACTCCATAAATGAATAATCGTTTTTGGGATCTTATTCAGTGCGCGAAGTTCTTTGAACAGTGCGTCGTAGTCATCCCGTTGTCGAGGGTTGATGGTATATACCCGTTGAGGAAATTTGCTCTCCCTACCAAATTGCTCTCCGACCTTGACGGTAATCACATCCTGATCCTTAAGCTCGAGTCGTTGCACCATTTTATCACCCAAGCCACACTCATCGGCAAACACTAACCAACATCCCATCTGAGTTGCTTGAACTCTTGAGTCAAAAGGCTGCGGTGGCATCGAGCGTTTCCATGATGGAATGTAGAACCAATCGGCAATGTCGGGCTTCTTGTCTAATCTCATATCTTGCACCTAAAAATTTGAATGTCAATTCCATGACTAAATGTGAAAGGACGCTTTCGTTTGAGGTCAAGTAAAATCAAGAACAAAAGTAATTGGGGTAAGCAAGCTGGAAAAGCAATTTGTGCAGCTAGTCCCCAGTCAGGTAGGTCTGTGGAAGCGGTAGATAAGTACGCCCAATGTGCCAAAATATAAGCAATCAGCGAGAGAACCAACCAACGATAAACACCCAAAAGCGTTCCTTGACCAAAACGGTGTAACCCAAAACGCGCGACGTTAAAGTTGTGCGTAGGCGCAGTAGCGCATCTGACTGAGAAGCCTTCTTCTCCTGGGGTTCCTTCCCCCCAGTCCCCATGTAAAAGGGTCACTGACCCCGCCTACGTCGGTAGTAACTACCTGCCTAATGCAGCCAATGAACCCGATGGAATGCAAGGCACAGAAGCCCTCCTAAAGGGAGTACCCCCAGACCGAGGGCAAGCGGAAGTTTGGCAAGGGGATAGCGATAAGCAAACCGTTATAAGCCTCGTCATTTGCAGATGAGTGAAAGTAGCAAGAAAGGTGCACAGGTACTAACCACACTCTAACCAAAAAGGTAAGTAGGACGGGTCAAAGATTGTTTTGGCTTTGACAGTGAAGGATAACGCTTCTAGCGAGGTACTGACGGAACCCACCCAAACGCATGTCACACGCACGAAACAAGGGTTTTCCCCAATGGTTCTTATGTCTAGGTGAGAACCATAAGTAGGTCAACCGCAAGGGAAACAGAATCACCAGGGGGGTAAAGGAGGTCAGAAAAAGCGAACGCCGGAGGTAATGCTTCGGATAGGGATTGAAACATTATCCTACGTTGAAAACACGGCTAACTTCTGACTGGTCTCAAACGGTAATGCTAATTTGCCGTGTTTGACGACCTCTGTGCTGTGACAGTGTGGACATTGAACTCGGAGCCAGACAGCCATAAGACTTGACCAAATAACTCGCGCTTACTAAAGCCCTATTCTCTCTACTCATTATAGGTAACCAAGAGATCTAGAACATCAGCGAGAGGGTTAATCACGCTGCTTGAGCCGCCAAAACTTCACTTTTAACCCCTCGCGAGGACGAGAAAACGGTAGCAGAATTCTCTCTAGATTTTGCCTAGGGAGCAGTTCCCAGTCATACTCACGAATTAATAACGCTGCAAACAACTTCATTTCTAATCTGGCAAAATCCTTGCCTAAACATTCTCGGATGCCACCACCGAAGGGAATATGGTTAAAGACTTTTTGTTTGTCAAGAGCCTGTTCGGGTGCAAAGCGTTGCGGGTCAAAACGTTCAGGCTGAGCATAAACATTACTGTCTTGATGAGTCTCCTGGATTTGGTAAAACACATCCCAACCTTTCGGAATCAAGTACCCACTGAACTCGCACGGCTCAATCACTTTGCGTGGTCCACTGCGAACGACTGGAGGCATCACCCGTAGAACTTCCTTGAGAACTTGTTCCAGATAGGTCATTTGTTTTAGGTGCTCTTGTGTGAGCGGTTCTATGAACCCTAGTCGCTCTTGTTCTGCACGGGCAGCTTGCAGCACGTCTGGATGCTGAGCTAGCAGCAAACACAGGGAAGTCAGCGCCGAGGTCAAGGTTTCATGTCCAGCCACTAGCAATCCCAACACGTTATCCTTCACTTCCTCTAGGCTCAGACGATTCCCCTCTTCATCTCGTGCTTGCAACAAAATTCTTAGAACATCTTGAGCTAAGGAAGGATTTTGTTGGCGTTGGTGAATCATCTCATCTATTCTGCTAAGAAGCTGTTTACGAGCATGCACGGCTCGGTCAAACTTAGTTCCAGGCAATCGAATCGGAGCTGACGCCAAGCCCTCTCCCCAAATCTCATAGACTTTTTCCAAGTTCTCATCAGAGGCTGTATCAACCCCCACTAGCAACTTGCAGGCAACGTCAAGGGTATATTTTTTCAGTTCGGGATACCAGGTCAATGTGCCTAAGCGTTCCCATTTATGCAGATAACTACGAGTAATTTCCTCCATTGTGGAGGCATATCCTGCCAACGATCTTGGCTGAAAGGCTTGTGACAACTGCTTACGAAGATTTTGGTGAGGGATGCCCGTCTTCATCCCCATAGAGTTTGATCCCAATAACACCTCGAAACTCAGGGGGTGGGTTATCGCGAAGTGCTGACTCTCGCTAGTGAACAAAAACCGACTCGCTTGTGCCCCAATTAGGACAACCGTCGGACGACCAAACAGATGGGTTTTGAAGATCGTTCCATATCGCTTTTGTCGCTGTTCAATAAAGCGACCTGGAGCGCGTAAATAGCTAATCGTCTCTCCAATGATGGGCAAACCAAAGCTTCCAGGGGGCAAGGGAGGGGAGTGCTTGACAATAGTCGTTGTCATCAGAATTTTTCCTCTAACCTAAGACAAGATGCTCGAATCCGGCACTGGTCAGTTAAGACGCGGCAGGCGGTAACCCTGTCCAGGTTAGCAATTCCTCCATAGTCACAGGTTGATAATATAGTCCCATAGCCATTCCCGGAGTAGTTGCCTTCCCTAAGCCGCAATGAGGTCTGATCCAATTGTGGACTAAGCGTTGTACTGTCAGTGTGCATTGTAATCCATTGACGTGCTGGCATAGGCGTTTTTGTAGTAATGGAACAATAAACGTCGTTAAGGGTCAGTTACCCCAATAAAACTGCTGATAAATACTATTATTGGAAGCTTTTCCCCTGAAATACTTCTGATAATACGCTTTTAGGACTGGCTTAACGAGGCGAAATCACTTCTGATAATAAAGAAGTGCTTTGATAACTGCTCAACTATGGGTTAGACAAAACCTAAGTTGAGTAAGCATTACAGGCTTAGCGACGAAAATTGTTCCGTTACTACGAAAACCCCGCATAGAGATTTTGTCGCCGTCAATAAGCACTACATCGCTGTCTGAGGGCACTGTTGTGTGCTTCATGGTACTCCGATAGGGTATCCAATTGAAACTTTTGGATAATGGTTGCTAGTGCTGAAGTTGCTTCCATCACTGCAAATGCCCTACCAATGCAAACGCGAGGACAACCATCTCCAAAGGGAATATACACCCTTGGGAAGCTGCTTTTCAAAGTCGTTATCCCAACGTTCTGGTTTGAATTCCTCTAGGGATTCAAAATAGCGAGGATTGCGGTGCATTATCCACGTACTGAGCAAAATTATGTATTAAAAAGCATAAAAAGCTTACCGATTTTTCGGTTCAAGGCATCTAGAATTTAGATGCCTTTGTCCTGGGGGCGCACGCTTATGGCAATTGCGTAAGCCCTGAAAATTTGCGATTACCAAGGATATGGAATTATTTTGTTGTGTTTGTAGTGGTCAGTTCCGTGCGCCTGGATGCATCCAAGGCGGTCTGAAAGGAATGGGAAGCCCCCCTCTGGAGTGTAAGACCTGTCATTCTCGTGATGCACTTTAACGTCGTTATTCGTATATCTACCAGCGAGAGCTAATCGAGTTTGGTCTTCGGTTGTATTGGGATGCGAAGCATGCAGATTGAAAGATGTAAAAATGATGAAGTCTCCAGCATCCATCTCAAGATCTTTTACTTCGGGAAATGCAAAGTCTTCAAGTTCACTCATTGCCACTTCAAACAATAATTGAGCTTTCGAGAAGGGTCCAGTAGGAAACATTAGTGTCTTAATTATCTTTTCGAGTTCATGTTTCTCTTTGTCGACTGCATAACTCATCAAGTTGTCCAACATATCATAAAACAGTTGCTCAAATCTTCCATCAGCGAAACTTCCAGGAATCATTCTCATACAACCATTTTTAATTCTCACGTCTGTCAGAGCAATCCAAACTGTCAATTGGATAATCCCAGGGTCAACATTCACAGTAGGCTCTAGTATAGGTTTTGTCAATTGTTTGAACCTAGATTGCTGATGCCATAATGTGCCTTCCGTTCCTGGTTTTTTCTCAAAAAATTCATTCCTCCAACAGATAACGTTCTCTCCTAACAAACTGGCAAGGCGTTGGGTTATTTCTTTACTGATTAAAATATCCCAAAAGGGTTTGTATCTTAAGACTTGATACCTGCCGCTGTAGTCTATATTCCACATATTATGCTTCTTTAAAACATTCACTGCTTCATCGCAAAGGAAATATCCGTTATCAAAGTCATTTTCATAATTTTTGTAACAAAAGCGATGAAGATCTTGTGCTTCCTGACGAGATAAAAGATTATACGGTCCTAAAATTCCTCTTTTCTCAAATTGCTCGATTTCGGATTTTCTCAAATAATACCCTTCTCGTCCCAAAAGTTCTTCACTACCTCTTGTCCTTAGAGTATATCCCTGAAAGAGGTTTAGGGCATCTTTACTAATTTTTGGTTTTTCAAAAATTCCATTGGTTAGATCTCTGTACTCCCGATATTTTTCTATACCAAATAATACCTGTTGAAGTTTCTCCTGCTGATGTGGCTGCAATGGATTTTTGAGGAAGTGTGTTTCTAGGTTTTCAAAACCTGCCATCATCTTAGTAATAGTTTGTATTTGAGCGATTTTTCTTGCATCTACTACAGTCATTTTGACCTCCTGATAATTTCTTTGGCTCAATAGGGATTCCAGGGAGTTCAGTTAGCAGATTTTCAAGTAATGCTCCTAGCAAAGCTTTGCCGTGCTTTGGGGCATTATGAACAAACTCGAAGAAGCCGCCGTTTGGAATTAGGCGCTACTGTACAGATGGCTGGAGAGCCTATGAACGACATCTGCCGGTAGAAGTACATGAGGTAGGTAACCCGGATTTCTCACCAGGATTTCACAAAGGCTTATCTGACCTAGATTGACGGCATTCCGAAGCCATTCAACACTCTGTCAAAATTTCTTATCCGTCAAAAATGTCCGAAACCTTCTCTGGATAAAAGTTTTGACAATTGCGATCGCATAACTTGTGAGAAATGCGGGGTAAGCGCAAAACTCAGAAAATTGAACAGAAACATTTGAAGC
This sequence comes from Scytonema sp. PCC 10023, assembly GCF_963920835.1. Taxonomy (NCBI): domain Bacteria; kingdom Bacillati; phylum Cyanobacteriota; class Cyanophyceae; order Nostocales; family Scytonemataceae; genus Scytonema; species Scytonema sp. PCC 10023. The sequence continues at coordinate 7,101 of NZ_CAWUDP010000161.1, read as the reverse complement.
TGAGAACGTGAATTAAGCGACTGGCTCGGAAGACAATTTGTTGTTTCTGGTCTGAGTTGATGCACGATAAGCGTGATTAGACTGTTTATCAATCGCTATGAGTTTGGGCTAACAATTTAGGGGGAAGCAACAGATCTAGAACATCACCATGTGTGTTTTTTCTACCGACAGAATAGCGTTACGTAAGCTTTCTTACTTCTCAGACATCCTCTTAGCCCCAACCGCGGCCAGTGCGGCGTCTGCTACTATCCTATAAGTAGCGGTAGTTGGGTGGAAACGATCATAAAACAGAAACTCATTTTGGTTAGTACAGGGAACGAAAGTAGAGACGTTAGCGCAAGAGTCCTTAACATTGGTAAAACCAAATTTACTGGGATTAGTCAGTGCCTCATTAAATATGGAGTACGTATCAAAAGGGATGATATTAACGCCAGGCATGGATTTAAAAGGGGCAAGAGCTGCTGTCAACGCGGTGTTATAGTTTATGGTCAAAGTTGTCAGTTTGCTCGAATCAGGTGCGTTAACTTTAGCCGGTATCTTACCTAAGTCCGGCAAGTTAAAAACCATAATATTTTTAGCACCAGCTTGGGCAAGTAACCCTACCGCATTTGATAAATCCCTGACTTGTTGACTAACGTTAGTAACCTCACCAAAGAAATAATCATTGGCACCTCCCCAAATAACATAGAGAGCGTTCGGGTCAGCTTTTTGATTATTTGCTAGGAAGGGTTGTGTAAATAAATGGGCTTGCGCCAGTACTCCTGGTAACGGTGCATCAGGAAGGACGGCGTTACCCAAACCAGTGCTAGAACCCGCGAAGGCAAAGTTAATGCCTTGAGTGGGAGGAGTAGTAGCACCCTGTAGGGCAGTAAATAAAGTAGGTTTTAATCGTAACTCCTCTGCGAAGTATTCCACCCACAGCTTACCATTGGAAAAACGTCCTTGAAAGTAGGGGGGCTCTGGAGGACGGGCATTTTTTGGATTGACTAATCCTCCAGTAGCATTGAACGTATTGCCAGTATCAGAAAAACTATCACCAAAGACAAAAATCTGACTAAAATTCGCAGCCGAAGCATTCAGTGGCAACATGAAAGAGAAGAGGACAAATAAAGAGAAGAGGACAAATCCTGCCGCTACAAGTTCTTTTTTCATGCTTAGTTTATACTTGATAGTATTTTTTACTATTCGTCTACCCTAACAAGTAAGAATGGGGTAGTTATGCCTAAACACTTTGTTTTTAGTATTTAAAAAATCTCACCTCGTCTAAAGTCCAGACTTTTCGATAACTCTCATTTTCACTCCACCTTGGGGATTAATTGAAAAAAGACGTCGTATTGGTTTTAAAGGACGTTTGCTTACTAACTCCAATTGGCAATGCCGCAAAATAGTAGCCAATACCAACTTCATTTCAAACTGAGCAAATGCCATGCCAATACAACTGCGGTTACCACCACCAAAGGGGCAATACTCATAATTCGAAAACTTCTTTTCTAGAAAACGCTCTGGCTTAAACTGCTTAGAGTCAGGATATAATTCCTCCCGGTGGTGAATCAGATAAATACATGGGTAAAGAGAAGTTTCCGCCCCAAATTTATGACTTCCAATTTCTATTGGTAATTTTGGGATTCGAGGAAAAGTAGTCAGAGAAACTGGATATATTCTCAGGGTTTCAGCACAAATTGCATTGAGATAAGGCAATTTGCCTATTTCTGTTGGCTTTGGATTATTTCCTAACTCATCTAATTCTTGCAATAACTTGGCTCGTACCTTTGGTAAGTGATGAATCCAATAACATGCCCATGCTATTGCCGCTGCAGTAGTCTCATGTCCAGAAAATATAAGCGTGATTAACTCATCTTTCAATTCCTCATCCGTCATCTTTTCTCCAGCTTCATCCCCTGCTGCCATCATGAAACTGAGGATATCATTGCTGTGGTTGTCAGGGTTTTGCCTGCGTTCCCTGATCTCCGCATAAATAATGTCTGCAATTTGGCGCTGGCAACGCAAAAGATTACCCCAGGGATTCCAAGAACCCCAGTCTTTTCTAAACGCACTGAAGAAAAGAGAGCTAGAAGCAAAGGGATTAGCTATAGTGGATTTAAATCGATGAATCAGTAATTTTAGTTGTTGGTGACGTTCCCTTTCATCTGAGCCCAGTAAGGCTGCTAAAATCAGTCGCAGCGTAATTTCTTCAGCTACCTTATAAATAATCAATCTTTGACCAGTTTGCCAGTTAGAGGTAACCTGCTCCGTTAGGTTGCAAATCAGTTTTCCATAGTTAAATATATTTTGACTATGGAAAGGAGGCATAAGTAGTTTGCGCTGTCGTTTATGACTACTTCCATCAAGCAAGGCAATGGAATAGTTGCCTAATAAAAATCCTGATAAATCATTAGCTTTACCACTATCAAACTGCTCATGTTTATCTGTAAAAATTTCTCTGATATCTTCAGGATTACTAATAAATACTGAAGTTTCAAAACCACTAGCTTTCAAGGTAAAGGTGTCTCCGTAACGCGCTCGACACTCCTCTAGAAATTGGCAAGGACGAATAAGCCATTGCAACAGGTTCCACCAAGGTGGTGTAGTGGGACCAGGAGGCAATGAGAAAGCAGATTTTCTTACCTGTTTGTTAAAAGTTATAGTCATGGCATTTATTTAGAAGCTGTTTAGGTACTGTCGAGTTAATCTGGCGTAGATAGATTCAGCCAGGAATGGCACTAAGAAAAGCCGAAACACTTGTGGTTTAAGCAGTTTGCAATTGCTTGCGTAATTCATTCCGGGGTTTCGTCATCAACGGGTAAGCTTTTGGACGACGTTTACGAACTCGTGCTTCACTTCTAGCAGGGCGATTGGGAACTTTGAGTAAAGTGCGATAAATTAGGTGACGTTGCTTTGAAGTTGCGGCTAACAATTCGGGAATAAAGTTATTTAAATGATGGCGAGTGCCTTGGAGCGATAAACGTAACGGAGGAGTACCGTAAGTAGTACCTGCCGACCACATCAAGCTACGAAGTAGATTGTAGGCAAGTAAATAAACATAAATTTCTTTGCGTACCATAGAAGGTGTTTTACATCGTAAAACATCCATGCCCAAGGTAGTTTTAAGATGTCTTAAATCTAATTCAACATCCCAACGTTTACCGTAAAGTCCAACAATTTCTAGGGCAGAATAAGTTGTTGTATCTAATAGAGTAGTGATTAAACTGACTCTTTCTGTGCGAAAACCAGGAATGATAATGTAGTAGTAAATTTCTCGTACAACTAAAGTAGGAGGCAGTGCAGCAAATTCTAATTCACTTAATCCTTGTGGGCATTTTTTAGGTTTATACCAAGTTACCAACTTGTCACAGTCTCCAACAATTTTCCCTTTACGCATGGACGTTGTTCGAGCTTGATGTTTTCGGAATACTGCATCACACTCAAGGTTTTTGATAGAAACCATATCAGCATAAGCACAAAAAGCTCTATCTCCTAAAAGGATATCCAAGGGATTAAGAAACTGATATAGTTTTCTAGCTAGTTTAATATCATGTGTGTTCAGAACATCGATGACTAGAGCAACAGCGGCTCCCGTCGCTAAACTAAATATCACACCGATTTTCGCAATTGGGAATCCACATCCAGGCTTTTGACTCTTTGGTTGAGGATAAGCTTTCTGATTTTCTACAGTATCAGGCATTGATACCGTAGACCCATCTATCACCTTCACGTTTCGACCACACCATAAATATTCAGTTGTCACTTTTTCTTCTAACCTTTGTGCCACTTGACCAAAAAGTTTTTCTAATAACTTTTCTGGTAATCTAGACCGCGCTTGACAATAGGCGCTTGTATCAATTTCCTCCCGGCTCTGGGACAGCGACGACGGCGCACTTCGTTAGCCAAAGCCTGGCTAAACTTGCCACACCAAAAGCCTTTTTGCCTTGCCCAAAAGGTTTAAAGCCCCCGAATTTATTCGTGGAGAAGGCAAGAGCAGATTCAGTGCTGAATCTCCTGAATTTATTCATGGGCATTCCCTTCAGCATAACTGCCTTCGTACTTCTGCCTTCTCAAAAAGAATATTTGGAAGCACAATCGAGATAATTATGTCTTAGGCACAATCTTAGCCTTCAAATTCTCTAGCATTTTGGTTGTTTGCAAGACTGTGGTTTGCGGGATTATTTCAGGTATGAGCTTGCAATCATAGTGGCGTAGCAATGTAGCCAGAAATACTTTCATTTCCATTTGTGCTAGTTCATAGCCCATACATCTATGTGCCCCTGCACCGAAAGCTATAAAGGCAAAAGGGTGCTTTTTGTCTTCTTCTCTAGGAGGAGCAAAACGGAGTGGATCAAAGCGATGGGGATTTTGCCAAATTTCCGGTAAGCGATGGGTTAATAGAGGCGAAAGAATAATAGACCACCCAGCCGGAATATGATATCCACTAAACTCAAAATCTTCAACTACGCCACGAGGAATGAAGTAGACAGCAGGGTGAAGGCGCTGAACTTCCTTAAGGAAGTAGCCCATTTGTACCAAATTTTTCAAGTCTGATAAAACTAAGCGCTTGTGTGCAACTACCTGATTCAATTCTGTTCGCAAAATCTCCTGCCATTCTGGATGCTGCTGTATTTCAAACAAAATATAGAGCAACGTAATGGCACTGGTTGAGTAGCCCCCAAAGAGAAGGTGCAGGGTTTGGGTAAAAAGCTCCTGCTCATTGAGACAGTTTCCGTCTTCATCAGTCGAGTCCATCAGCAAACCTAAAATATCGTGATGATGAATTCCCTGCTGGCGACGTTTTCTGATTTGTGTGCCTACGAATTTTTCCAGACGGCGACGAGCAGCCATAGCACGACCAAATTTGGTAAAAGGAACGTCAAATCGAAAAAGAGAACTCATTCCTTGTACAACAGAAGCAAACAAAGTTACTAGCTCTTTATAATCTTGTGAAGCAACTTCCCCAAATGTTAGACTGCAGATAAGCTTTAAAGTAAACTGCCGTAACTTTTCAGACGCAGTAACTGAGGTACAATCTCCCCAACTATTTAAAAAAGTTTCTATCGTATCCTGAATAAGGGTGAAATAGCGAGTAATGGCACTGCTCACAAAAGCTGGAGCCAATAACTTCCGAACCCTTAGATGTTCTTCTCCATCTTGTAAAAGAATTCCTTCTCCAGCAAAAGGCTTAACCATTTGCCAACCGATGCCTGAAGAAAATTTCTCTGGATGAGTTTGGAATACAAACTGGTAGGCTTGAGGTTCAAATAGACAGACGTACTTTGTGCCCAGAGATTTGTATTTGAAGATGGAGCGATAACGCTGATACTGTTTCAAATAAAACAATTGCTCATGGCTTAGCACTTCAATAGTGTTATCAATTAATGGCAAACCAAAATCTCCAGGGAGAGATAGTGCAGGTTTTACGTCGTTTTCAGCAGATTGAAACATGACACGCATAAGCAGTTTTATATTCCTCCCAAATCTAGTAAATCAGAAATCTTGCAACATAGGCGTTTCAGCAAAAGCACTTGAGGAGATGAAAACAGGTGAAAATCAGCTTTTCAAGCAAGATAGTTGTCAGTTGATACTCAGCTATCGCAGAGCAAGGGCTGTTTTAAGACGAATGGCAGTGATTTAAGGAGAAAATATTTAGGTGTTGCTGAATGATGGAATGATTTGTCATTCTGAGCTAAACAAAGTCAGTAAACTCACATCTTGCACGAAGAAAATTTTATGTAAATTCGACACACAGTAATAACTCTAAAACCCCTATTTTTTCGAGAAAAATCAAAAAAAATCTGTAGCTTTATTGCGCTGCTTTTGACTAAATCCAGGGTTATACGGATAGGTGCAAGATCTGAGTAAACCGAAAACTTTTGAAAGTTGAGGAAAGAATAAGGTTTTCAGCCAACGTTTTTGGGGCTGGCAAGCGCAACTACTTGCGCTTGCAGGGAAGTCCACCCAGAACAGAGGTACTTGAAAGGCAGTTCATACGCTGATTTCGGCGAATTGCATTTTCCAGTTCAAATCAAAGGCGCTTAAGGCTTCAAAAACTTTTCGGTCTACTGAAAGTGAATCATGAAAAAACAGAGTTACATACCCAAATTCAGTAGATCACAAACTTTTCTAAGCTTACGCAATAATAAGGGTTTCAGCCTATATAGAAGAAGTCCAAACAGCACCTACTTGAGAGCGCTAGCCTTCAGGTCGGCTAGCGATATCGCCTGAAGTCCTGAATCAGAGGGACTTTTCTCATGCCCATGTACTTTGCTGAAATGTCCATGTGGCACGGCTTCCAAAAAACTTTGTGATCTACTGAAATTAAGCACTGCCAATACTTAAAATATTACTCAAGGTTAGGGTATATGTCAACATATCTAATGACCCTAACTTTGAGGCTGTCAAGTTCGCCTGGATCTAGCGAGGTTGTCACCAGGCGCAAACTAAACAGTTTAGTTTAGATATCTCCAAACCAAAATATCTTTGACGACAAACTTTTCGATTTACTGACTTTGAGGAACGACAAGAGCTGTAACATATTTTTATCTCATCAGAGTCATAAAAGAGCGTTAGCCAAGAGTCGGCGTTCGAGTTCTGTTCTTGGACCTGCAATTTTCAAGGGAGAATCATTCAAGACTGCTTTCATATTTCTTGAAAGAGAGATTCCTCCCCAGTTGGCTATGAGTCGCTTTTGCCCTTGTGCACGTTCAACCGTCAGTAGATCGAAAACTTTTATAATGTGACGAAAGAATGGGGGTTTCAGCCGACGTTTTTCGAACTGACAAGAGCGCTCGCTTGCGCTCGCAGGAGAGCCAATCTACAATCCTATGACTCGAAAAGCAGATTCTACGGGGATTCTGGCGGATTGTATCCCCTAGCTCAAATGAGCGGCTGGTAAGCCTTCTAGAAAACTTTTCGATCTACTGAAAGTAGGCGATCGCCAACAAATAACCCAGCTGGCGGTTAAAAGAAGGAGAGCCATCTTCAAAAATGGATAAGAGAAACTTCCGCCCCTGTAAATATAGTCATAGCCATCGTCATTAGGACACTGCTTGCTTGAGAACTCTTAAGAAACACATTCCGTCGCCGTAGATTGAGCAACGAGATTAAAGCCTA
>NZ_CAWUDP010000160.1:0-15268 GCF_963920835.1 Scytonema sp. PCC 10023 | reverse complement strand
CAGAATGATCCTTATTGCTGGTCGAAGCGTTTCTTATTGCTGGCTCCTACAACTAGGTGCAGGCACAATCGCCGAAATCAAGAGCATTCTTGACCAACTAGGAAGACCGACTACTGAGCCAATCTCATCAGAAGATTTTGACATTCTCAGAGGAATCTTTCCACTTATCAAAGAAGGAATGAGCTTAGAAGATGCGTTAGCGAAGCTTTCCGTTCGCGAAGCGTCCCGAAGGGAAGGAATCGCCGTCTACAACCAGCAGCCTGAACCATTGCCCGAACAGCCAGCACCCAGTATACAAGAGATGCTCGCAACCGCAAGACAGGAATTCATCGCTACTGGTGTAGAGGATTCCTTGCGCAAAGATGTAAAAAGTTTTTATCTCTTATATTTCGAGATGTGGGGTGATGCGCTCAAAAGCCCAGAGATTCTCCAAGACCCCGAGGTGAAAGCAGCCTGCAAGGGTGCAATTTCTTCTACCTTAGAAGCAATGGAAGAGATTAACGGGAATTTTTTAGCCAGCTTCAGAAGCAGGCTCAGGACAAAAGGCTTTCTACCATCCGTAGTAAATCATCAACCACAGCTTCAAGAGACGGTAGAAGTGGAAATAGAGTCCGTGGCTTGATAGAGTTCTTGTTCACCAGTGGGGTACTTGTTCTACTGGTCGCACTCAGTTATTTATTCAGCGCAAACATGACATGGCAGACACAACAATTAAAAAGCCCACTAATAATCAAGTCAAACTAACCTATACCGCTAGTGACTTAGCAAAAGAACTCGGGACGAGCGATCGCAACTTATCCCAAAACTGGCTACCAAAGCTAGAGGAGATTTTCTGGTGGAAGCTCGCGGATCTAAAAGAAGGGGATAGGTTTACCGCCTGGGCGCGTGAGGAGTTTTTCAATCTGCAAGCAGCGATATCACCAAAGATTCCAATGCGATCGCCTGACGGAATTATCCTCAGAGACGACTCTGGTAAGCCATTGATGCAAAGTAACCCAGACAGAATTGGCATTAACGATTACAAGCAGCAAATCTGGCAGAGATATAACCGTGTACCAGAAAAGCGAATTGATGCACCATCTGCCATAGTCCCAGTCGAAGTAATGGACGCCGATTTAATCGACCGGGAAGAGGCTGCACTAGAGAAAGTTGACGGTCTAGGGCAGTTCATCGACCTTAATTTAGACCAACTTAGACAAGCAGGGCGCTCCCTCGGTCAGCAGATTGGTGCAACTTTCTTAGAGGAAATGAGTACCAGTGCTGAAGAAACCATCAAGACAGGACTGAATAGCCTGGGAAAGGCACTCTCACCCCGAAAGAAAAAATCTTGAGTTGGCTGAGTGGACACAGATTAGTCCTGGCGATCGCCGTCGGGCTTATCTGGTTCGCTCAGTTTACCATCTCAGGTTATCTCCATGCCTGGGGGCAATCACTTTATCAGCAATACAAAAGTACCACTCATGACAAGGAATGAATCAACCCAAGTAACTCCCGGTGCCATCGCTGCCATTGGTGTGGGTATCGCTGCGGCGGCTATTAGGACGGTCGCAGGGTTAACAGTCGAGCCGGAAGACATCGGCAAAGCGCTGCAACAGATACCTGAACAGGTACAACACGCCGTGCAGGATTACTTGGGTACAAACAACTGTAAAAAGTAGGAGAAAACATCATGGTAAAGAAAGCAGCAGAAGCATCAGAATCAAACGCAACGCCGAATCAAGCACCAGAATGGATTGATGAGATGACCTATGAGGCAAACAAGCATATTGAACAAGGGAAGGCACGAGCGCAAAAACTGAGAGGATACCGCGCCAAGACCGTAGCAGCAACCCATTGGGCAGATAAGCAGGAAGTAAAAGCCAAACGCCAGGAAGTGCAGCTTAAGACCGAGCGTACCAACTTACAGATTGATAAAGAGAAAGATGCGATCGCTGACACAAACCTGAAAGGCACACAAGCCGAAGGTGTGTTGAACAAAGTTAGCTGGACACAAAAGTTAACAAAGAAAGCTTACTCAGTTGGCATTAAACCTGGAACTGTGGGAAACGCTCTACCCCCCTCCTCCGCAGAAGTGGTGAACCTGGTTGACTTAGTTCGAGGTACATCAAAACAAAAACAGGAGGTTGAACGGTGAAGCCGTCGCTTTACATCATTACAATGACAACTACTTTTTTAATGGTTGCTTCATTGCTTGCAGACAGTCTTAGATGGGTTTATTCCATCAACCGAGTTTTAACTCTACCACTGGCTTTTAGTGGAATCCTCATTACGTTTGGATTGTTCTACCTAATTAAGAAATAAATGATCAGGACGCTTCAGTTTTTGCTGGCGTCCGCCAACATAGCAAGCGCCGCAGTATACCCCCTTCTCCCCTTTAACCAAAGCATTATGGTTAGAGTTGCGGGTATTTCTTGCGGTGTTTTCGCTATCTCGTTGCACCGTGGCGGATTGTTTCAGCCCATAACTCAGCTAAATAATCAGAAGTTAACTTTAAGAAAAGACATCAAAAAGCTTGAGTCTGAGCTTACTTTGCTCAACCGCAAACTACAAAATACTGCTGCCAGCAAGGAGAAAGAATTTAAACAGCGAGAGCAGGAGTTGACCGATAAAGAGCAGCAACTAATACAACAGTTAGAGCAACTAGCTAGCACAAAGGAAGCCGAGTTAAATGAGCGTGAGCAAGCATTAATACAAGCAGAAAAGGACTTAGAGGAACAAATAAGCGCAGCGAATGAAGAGTTAGAAACCGATAAAGAAAAGTTTTTGAAGGAGCATGAAGGCATCATTGCTCAGTACCAGTCAAAAATTGATTTACTAGAATCTGAGCTTGATGAGATGCGATCGCTCCTCGCCCAATATGAAGCGCCATCGCTCCCCGAAGGTTCCAGCTTTGAGATTATTTTAGTAAGGCGACTAATGGAACTCCTCTTAGAAAAACGGGTAGTGTGTGAATTTAAAGGTGTGGCAGTTGACCCTGACGGCTACGTCGTAGCCAGGTTAAAACCACAAGACGGAGGACAAAAGGCAATTGAAAAGTGGGCTAATCATCTCCACATTGAGATGGAGTTAGCTGAACCGCCAACATTTGACACCCTGCGTGGTGCGGTACAAGTTTGGATGAAGCCCCAGGAAATGGTTAGACTTCCTCGCGTTCCTGGGAGTGAACCTTCACCGAACCCCCCGCAGAACCCTTCACCGAACCCCCCGAACCTTCGGGTCGTCAAGAACGAAGTAAGCAGCGATTCGCCTGAATTAACGCCACCGCAACAACCGAAGAGGGAAAGCAAGGACTTCACTGAAGACTTGTTAACCTTCGTAGAACCTTCTACAAAGCTTCCCCCCTACGGGGCTATCCGTCAGATTGAGCGCGACTGGGTCGGGTATTTATTTTGCTTCCGCGACCCGCGAATCACTGCCCAAAAAGAAATTATTTACAGGATTTGGGGTTACAAGAGCGGCGACAGTAACGGGTACCGAAACGCTAGAGCGCGGTTGCATACCATTCTTAGTGATGCAGGCATTGAGGTGAGGAGAAGAGGAAATGAATAGTTTGGACTTTTGCTCACGCTACTTGCCATCCATCTGGGCAGAGCGAGATTTACAGTTACTCATACAGAAGCGTCTTCGCCGTTACTGGTTGAAGGCACCTGATGAAGTGCTCTTAAAAACTCCCGCTTCATTGAGACGAATTGATATTGCAACCTGGCTCACGGTGTATGAAGTGAAAAAGTGGCTGACGCGTGACAATATTTTTCACGCCGTGGCACAGACAGAACTGTACACTCACTACGGTACTAAATTGTTTTGGGTAATCCGGAAGCGCCGAGTTATTCTGGGGCTTGCTCCCACTGACCCAGTGGACTACGACCAAGCTGTGAGAGTAGCCAAGGATTTCAGGAAGATGGGCATTGAAATTATTTTCATCAATGAAACCGGGCTAGATTTCCCTATTCCCGAAGTCGGAGCGATTATGATTTTGATTGGGGTGACGGCGATGTTGCTGGCGATTGCCCTTTGGGCAGTGGGCTAAAGCCCAATCGCTCTCTACATGGCTACTCTTTGACTTACCCCCAACGTTAGGGGTAAATTCTGCACACTCTCTAAATTCAGATATCAATATATGAGAGGTGGGGTGAGAGGGGGACGACTATTTACAACTGCGGCTCAGTCCAAATCCGCAAGAGATGGCTCAGGTATCAGTTGCTTTCCTAAATTACAGCAATTTTCGGGTAAATAGACCACACTGTAGGGGCGCAAGGCATTGCGCCCCTACGAAAGATTGTGGTTCAAATAGATGAAAAACGCTGTAAGTTTCTAAAGCACCGCTTACTTTTTAAACCCTCTCAACCGAATTGTATATTGAGTAAAATAAAAATCTTTAGCACTTAATCTGTAGTACCAAAGAATTCCTCTTAGAATCTTTCTAGAGGATTTTTTTACTATTCATCTAAAAATAAAAGCCATACAAGTCCCAGAAGAATATAAATCGCTAGGCAGATATAAAGCAGAGGTGGAAATTTTCTCCTTACTGGCTTAAGCTCTCCCTGCATTTGAGATAAAGCAAGATTCATTTCTTTGGTAGCCCATGACTTTGCAGAGGGCAGGCTTTTAAATTCTCCCCTCCTCTGTGCCAGTCCTTGCCCAATCAATACAGTTATTTTGCCATCTCTCTCAATAATGTTTGCTTCTAGAAGCCCTTGAGAGAGTGATAGTTTGTGATAGCGATAGATGCGTCCAGATGATTCCCAATTCATGACCTCTCCTAATTAATTACTGATACAATTACTTGTCCGTCCTGCGATCGCTCTAAGCGGACTGTTCCCTCTTTTTCAAGTCGCTTAGATACTCCGTAAGTTGTGGCACGGGATAGACTAATCTTTCTTGCCAGTTTAGAGACTGGCATTTCTCTTACCTCCTTCAAGACTTCTATGATGCGCTCCTCTGGTGCCTTCCCAATTCGTTGTGCAAGTAAGTCCTTCTCAGAGGAAAGTACATGATAATTATGTCCATTCGCCCTCCATCGGCAAGAAAAGATGATTTTATTGCTGTGCAGATTCCTTAGAAACCAAATGAAGCTTTCGTAATCTGTATAGTGCTGCTTGCCGCACAATTGATATAGTTCTTGCGAAGAAAGGCATCGACCCCGCAGGCACTCTACAAGCCTTGATTGTAATTGAAATAAAGGTTGATACCTTTTGCGATTCACTACTCGTTTTTGTTTTACCTGGGGTGGAGGTGGAGGAGGAGCGATCGCATTAATCCCCCTTGCCTGAGTACAATCAGCACAAACTTTTTCATCGTTGATGGAGCAACAAACCTGTCGAAATCTGTGGCACATGGAACAGTAACCAAATTTTAATTCCTGCTCCTTGATTGCTGTAAAGCTTGATTTTCTCATGATGGTAAATCTGATTGTAAATCCTTCAACCCTAAATCGCTTAATTTGATGAGTTGCCCTGACTCAAAATTTAACGACTTCGACCAAATAATAATGCAGTCGCTTGGACTGTTTGTTACAAACGTTGTATCAATGATTCCAATCCACGATGGCGCGATCGCGACACTCAGCAACAATTGCTGCAATGACCCAAGAATCAAACCCAGCAACAATTAACCCCTTTGTCTCTTCTACTACTGGAAACTCTAAATAGGCTAAGTCTGAAGGCTCCATTTCGTTTTGCTCTAGCTCAATCAGTGCTGCTCGGTCTGATACTTGACTAAGCTCGAATTTAATCATGTTTCCTCTGAGAATTTCCTGTTTGTAACTGGCTTAAAATTCTCATACCAGGATTCTAAAGGGCAAGCCCAGCCCATAGAGCCTTTTTGCGCTCCATACCGCCAGTGCAAAAACCATTCTTTCGGGGTAAGAGGTAAGTTGCAGACTTTGCCTAGTCGAGCGTCTTGAAAATGGCACACACTAAAAATCGTCTCATCTGGGCTAGGTTTGGGGATTTTTTCTACTTGAAAGATGACAAAGAGCGGGCGCTCTTCGGTGTCCACCTCTGTGGCAATCATCCATACCCTATAAACTTTATTTTTTCTAGGATTCTGCCAAAGACTATTTATCTTTGGTGCCTTAATTTGGACTTGACTTTCTTTCATAAAAAATCTGCCATCAAAGTTAATCTAAGATGGCAAACTATTCGCTCTGATGACAACGAGGAAATTACAGCACTTTAATTAAAATGGAGCGCTTTCAACCTCTAAAAACTGAATATACTTCAAATCTTCTGGCGCGGGACTTAACCCCAAGAAGTGCGTGAGCCACTCGTGCGCCCACATAAAATTTACCCCGGCTGCTTGCGCGCATTGCTCATCTTCTGGGCTCACGCCCGAATGGCACTACCCCGAGTCGCGATCGCCCGAATGGCACTGCCCCGAATCGCAGTCGCCTTTGGCACTACCCCGAATCCAAGACGCATCCTGAACCGACAAGTAGCGGTAATGCTAAAGAGTCTGTTATGAAATGCCACGCAGAGATACTCTCGTTCCGATTTTATTTTTGGTTTTGGAACTTATCCAAATCTGTCCTGATTTTGATGCCAAAAATTCATCAATTCGTAGTAACTGCTTATAGCGATTATTACAAACTTTTATTAATTTTAGGCACAGAGCAGCAGTTGATAATAAAAATCAAACCAATAATTATGGTTTACTAGACACTGGGTGACTACTGCTGTCTAGAGGGGTGCAATGTCCAAAATGGCTACTCGTTGGGACGCTTTATTAGGAATTGCGATTGGCAAAGCCACTGCCCTCTGGGCGATCGCTGGTGCATATACTTTGAGTGCAAATTGTGTTCTGGCTCAAATTACTCCGGATGCCACTCTCCCCAATAATTCCATCGTCAACATCAATGGCAACACCTTCAATATCATTGGTGGAACGCAAGCAGGAACCAACCTATTCCACAGTTTTCAAGAGTTTTCTGTTCGCACTGGTAACCAAGCTTTCTTTAATAATACGGTTGACATTCAGAATATCATTAGTCGCGTGACGGGTGGGTCAATATCTAATATTGATGGGTTGATTCGCACCCTAGGTACAGCTAACCTGTTTTTGATTAATCCCAATGGAATTGTCTTTGGACCAAATGCGCGGTTGGATATTGGCGGCTCTTTCTTTGCAAGTACCGCTAGTAGTCTGAAATTTGCTGATGGCACAGAGTTTAGGACAGACGGTACCCAAACAACACCATTGCTGACTATAAGTGTTCCATTGGGTTTGCAATTTGGACAGAATCCAGGAAAGATTGAAGTACAGGGGGATGGTCAAGGGAGACGAACAACCACTAATTTGATTGATACAACAAATGCGCTGCAGTTAGGAGCGAATCAAACCCTGGGATTGGTTGGTGGTGATTTAGAACTTTCGGGTGGAACGCTAAAGAGTACAGGCGGGCGGATTGAATTGGGCAGTGTGGGGTCAGAGAGTTTGGTGGGTCTCGTGCCGGTTGCGAACGGGTGGAGTTTGGATTATCGCGGTGTGCAAAATTTTCGAGATATTCAACTTTCACAACAAGCAATTGTAGATGCAAGTGGAATCGGGGGTGGAAATGTTCGTGTACAAGGCAGACGAATCACCCTCAAACAAGGGTCTCAGATTGAAGCGAGTACTTTAGGTTTGGAGTTTCAGTCAGGAGGAACCTTGGAAGTCACGGGTTCTGAATCAATTCAGTTCGATGGTTCAGGAGCCACTTATCCAACGGGGCTGTTTACTCAAGTTTATCGAAGCGCAAATGGCAATGCGGGAAACATTATTCTCTCCACTGGCTCACTTTCCTTAACTAATGGTGCTGAACTGACTGCCAGCACAAGAGGACAAGGGGATGCAGGTAGTATATTGGTGCAAGCAAAGGATTCTGTGTCTGTTGCTGGTAACAGTTACATCTTCAGCACTGTGGAAAATGGAGCAGTGGGCAAAGGTGGCGACGTCAACATCACTGCAGCAACACTGTCCCTCAAGGATGGCGCTCAACTACAAACGTTAGTTAGTGGAGCATCTTCCACCCAGCCAGCTGGACAAGGTCAGGCGGGGAATGTCAACGTTAATGTCACAGGAGCGGTGACGATTGCTGGGGTGAAGGACGGATTCTCTAGTGGTATTTACACCTCTTTGGGAAGTGGGGCTAGTGGTAAAGGGGGAAACATTAATGTCACATCTGGCTCATTTTCCTTAACCGATGGAGCTCAACTGTCTGCCAGCACCTTTGGACAAGGTCAGGCGGGGAATGTCAACGTTAATGTCACAGGAGCAGTGACGATTGCTGGGGTGAAGGACGGAGTCTTTAGTGGTATTTACAGCACATTGGGAAGTGGGGCGATTGGTAAAGCGGGAAACATTAATGTCACATCTGGCTCATTTTCCTTAACTGATGGTGCTCAACTGTCTGCCAGCACAAGAGGACAAGGTCAGGCGGGGAATGTCAACGTTAATGTCACAGGAGCAGTGACGATTGCTGGGGTGAAGGACGGAGTCTTTAGTGGTATTTACAGCACATTGGGAAGTGGGGCGATTGGTAAAGCGGGAAACATTAATATCACATCAGGCTCATTTTCCTTAACTGATGGTGCTCGACTAAATGCCAGCACAAGAGGACAAGGGGATGCAGGTAGTATATTGGTGCAAGCAAAGGATTCTGTGTCTGCTGCTGGTAACAGTTACATCTTCAGCGATGTGGAATATGGGGGTGTGGGCAAAGGGGGGAATATTAATATCACCTCTGGTTCCTTGTCTTTAAATGATGCTCAACTAATAACTCGTACCAACGGACAAGGGGATGCAGGCAGTGTGTTCCTGCAAGCAAAGGATTCTATTTCGATAACAGGTAGAAATACCTTCATTACTAGCGGTGTGTTCCCAAGTGGTGTGGGCAAAGGAGGCGACATCAACATCAGTGCAGCAACACTGTCCGTCACAGATGGCGCTCAACTACAAAGCGCAATTTTTGTAAATCCTGACCAGTTAGCAGGACAGGGAGATGCGGGGAATGTCAACATTGATGTCACAGGTGGGGTGACGATTGCCGGGGTGAACGAATTCCCCAGCGCCATTGTCAGCTTGTCATCGGGGGGAGTTGGCAATGGGGGTAACATCAATATTACTGCTGGCTCGTTCTCTTTAATTGATGGTGCTGTCATATCTGCCAACACCGCAGGACAAGGGAATGCAGGCACAATTCAAATTAATGCTACTGATGCTGTCAGGATTTCTGGAACGAATTCCACTTATGGATATTCCAGTCAATTATCTACAGGAACCGGCTCCTCAGGTAGAGGAGGGGATCTGATTATCAACACCCGCACCTTTACCGTGTCAGATGGTGCAGCTTTGAATACCCAAACCTCTAATGATGGCAATGGTGGCAATATTAAAGTGACTGCAAATCGGGTTGAAGCTATCAATGGGGGACAGTTTGTCGCCACCTCCTTTGGCAGGGGAAATGCAGGTAAGATTACGCTTAACGCTACCGACCAAGTAATCGTCAATGGCAGTGATGCGACTTTCAGCGAACGAGTTGCCAAATTTGGTTTTACAAATACTGACAATAATGCCAGTGGCTTGTTTGTTCGTTCTCAAGGTTCAGGAACTGCAGGAGATATTGAAGTAACCTCACCTAAAGTTCAGTTGGATAACTCCGGAAGGTTCATTGCTGATTCTGCATCAGGTAATGGTGGCAATATCAACCTGCGAGTCGGAGAGTTACTGCTGCTGCGCCGTGGAAGTTTCATCTCAGCCACTGCGGGTACTGCACAACAAGCTGGTAATGGCGGTAACATCACTATCAATGCTCCGTCGGGCTTTATCGTCAGCGCTCCAAATGAAAACAGCGACATTACCGCCAATGCTTTCAATGGCACTGGTGGGAGAATCGATATCGATTCCTTAGGTATTTTTAACTTCACTCAGCGTAGTCGAGAAGACTTGGTGCGCGAGTTGGGAACTGAGAACCCAAATGAACTCGACCCGCAACTGTTACCAACCAACGACATCACAGCAATTTCCCTAACTAACCCAACTTTAAGCGGTCAGATCACTATCAATACACCGGATGCTGACCAAAGCCTGGGATTAGTGGAACTCCCCATAGTGTTAACAGATACATCAACGTTCATAGCAAACGCTGGCTGTGATGCCATTGCTGCCACAGATTCTGACACAGATAAAAGCAAATTTACGATCACCGGACGCGGTGGTTTGCCTCCCAGCCCTTACGAACCCCTCAGTACTGATGTGGTCTGGTTAGACACTCGATTGTCAGCTATTACAACACAGCAACAACGTTCAGAAGGAAGCGCAGCTAAACCACCATCTAAAACAGATGTTGTGAAAATTGTCCCTGCTACAGGTTGGGTGTTCAACGGCAAGGGGCAGGTTACCCTCATTTCTAATGCATCCAATGCCAATAGTTTGGAGACTACTCCGGCTTTATGCGGCAAGCAGTAAAATATACGTTCGTTTTTTTGACTTTACAGCTATTTTCAGGTAAATAGACCACATTTGCCGTAGGGGCACAAAGCATTGCTTCGTGCCCTTACAGTGTGGTTCAAATACGTGAAAACTGCTGTAAAAAAGCTGGAGTATCCCCAGCTTTTGAATTATTTGTATTTATAGTCTGGTCAGAATGAGACGCTTTCAACCTCCAAAAACTGGATAAGCTTCAAATCCTCTGGCGCGGGACTTAACCCTAAGAAATGCGTGAGCCAATCTGCCGCCCACATGAAATTTAATCCCGCTGCCGTTGCACATCCCTCATCTTCTGGTCGGTCGCCTACCATCCATGAGCTATCCAGGTCTATCCCTTCAATTACCTGGAGCATCCCCCAACCGGGCTTACGGAATGATTCATGCTTTTTTGTCCGGGTAATTTTTAGTAGATGGCTTGACGATAAGTTACCATCCGGCAGAGAGACTACATAGCACTCATCGCCACTAAACCCTGGCGCAAAAATAATTACTTCGAGTTGGGGGAGTAAAGACAACGTAAACTCCATCTCACTAACAACTTCTTGCAGGCTTTTATACTGGGGTACGCCGCCTTGATTGCTTACTGCAATAAGTCTGTAACCCTGTTTTTTGTGGAAATTAAGCGCTTCTGCAACCCCTGGCATTACTTCCACATCGTGGGGATGTTGTTTAAATGGTTCGCGGGATTTGGTACCTGTTAGGGTGCCATCTACGTCTAGAAATACTGCTGGCTTCTTTCTCATCTCGCTTGCTCCAGTTTTATAAGGTTGTTCCAGAGTACTACTTACTTATGAAAGGACATCAAGAACGGATGGATACCACCGCAACTGTTGAATAGTTTTTTTGCTGCTTGCGCCCTGTTGAAAGACGACTTGAGCATATTCTTTACCCATTTCCGTGGGTAAATATGCAGGCTGTCCATCCTTTTTTGCTGCTTTATTTGGATTTTCTGTCTGCAATCCGGAGTCAATCAGTATTTTATTGAAAGCAATCGCATTACCTAAATCAGTGTTGTTTTTTGATAGTTCTTTACCAGTTCGCTCAATGTACATCTTGGCAAGCACAGTGACCGTGACAGCCTCATCTTTAGTCTGGACGACAAACATTGGTGCAGCAGCCTTCAAGTAGGGTTTGTATTGTGGGTGAGCTTCAGCGACTTGTTCAGCAATAAATCTAGCAATCAGCCTATCATCCATATCTTTGACGACGCCAAATATAGCGCTGAAAACCTCTACCATTTCTTGAGGTGATGGCGGGATAAGGGCGTTGTTGGATTTTACTACCACATCCTCATACTTCTTGCCAAACTTACGGCACATCTCCCGCGCTGCGGCTTCTCGGTAGGCATGACCAACGGAGCCAGGAAGCAAGCCAATGATATAAAAGATGCCCTCAGTATCTGCAACAGGGGTTGGACGTTGACCCGCTCCGGGGAATTGGAAGTTGTCGCATTTTGTGAGAACCTCTGAATACTCAACACACAATCGCTTCCAAGTCTCGTGAGGATTCCTTTTGCCCCCAATTACGCGAATTGTGTCAAAAATGCTAAACCGATTATCTTCGGTTGTACGTATGGTTCCATACTCAGCAAGGGTTAAAACGTTCATGGTTCGTCCTTGAATAAGTTGACTTTATTGCACTGCGATAAATTGGAACGCGATTGCGCTCTGCGCACTGCCCCGAATCGCAATCGCCCTCCCCAACACTCGAATGGCACTAAATTTTTCGCTTACTTCTGCGGATAAAACTAACGATTTCTTCCAGTGGTACATCAGATTTTTGCATTTGTCGAATCATCGGAATTGCCCCCACTGGGACACATCCGAAGCTTCTATTCTTCCACTGACCATCAATTTTTTCTTCCCAATTGAAACCCCATCGCCAGTGCTTAGGGTTATCTGGGTCGCGTTCTTCGGTCACTCTGGGATAGCTTGCAATGGTTCCATCCTTGAGTTTTTTGTTTTCCAAATACCTATACAAACAGCCTCTACGCCTATCTTTTATGAGGGATGAGGAAGACGAGGAAGATGAGGAGGATGAGGAGGAAATTACTACCCCTACTGCTCCCTCATCTCCCTTATCGCCCTCATCTCCCCTACTTCTCACGGTTTCCTCTGAGAAATTCTCGGGTATTAATTTAGGCTCGGATGGAGGCAATTGAATGTAGGTATTGGATTCTTCGGAGGGCGATCGCTGCAACTCTTGGGTCCAGTGCGTTGCCAAGTGCTTCTCTTCTTCTTCTAATAGTTCTGTCGCCGCTCGGGAGTCCCACGGGTTGGTCCAGTCCTGCGGAATCCCGAAAGATTCCTCTAGAAAAATGGGGTTGATGACTTGCCCACGCTGCAATACGCCCTGCTTGATTAAACTCCCTTCTAATTTGCTCAGCCCAGGACTCCGACCGATTGATGACAGCGCGTTGGGAGACTCCAACCAGGAGCAACCTTTCTCTAAGAAAGGGCGCTCCGCACCTTCCACTTGATACAACTTGCCACTCAACATCATACCCGCAGCGGGAAAGCTGGGAGAGGAGAAATCCAAAGTAGGATTCTTTTGCTCTTGGTCGTAGGGGGCAGGTGAGGAGTCCTCGCACGTTTTCAATTGCAAGGAATCCTGGTTGTGCTTTTTCAATAATTCTGACGACTGCGGGGAAGCAGTCTCTGGGGTCTTCCGCCCCGAGTCGCTTTCCTTGAATACTGAATGGGGGGCAAGGTGGCGAAGCCGTGATAATGTCCGGCTGTTCGCATTGTCCGCCTGTGATGGCAAATTCGTTAATGTTCCCAAAGTTGGGGATACCTGGGAATCGCTTTTCGAGGATATCTGAGCAGTGCGTGTTGATTTCGGAAAATCCAATGAGCTTGAATCCACCAACTCTGAGCGCTGCAAGGGGGAATCCGCTACCGGTTCCTGAGCATAAATCAAGCTGCTTGAGTTCTCCCATTGCTTCCACGCTGACTCATATTCTGCAATTGATTTAAAGTCGTCTGGTTCTGGTGGTTCATCACCAGTTTCTAGAAAAATAGTTAGCTGGTCCCCGTCGGCTTTATGCGCTGGGTTCTTGTCGAAGTGGTCAGGGTTCCAGCGATCGTTCGATTCGGCGGCAGGACTGTCCAATTCAGCAGAGTCCTCTTTTTGGTATCGATACTTTTGAAGATGGCTCAGGGTGTAGCCATCAGTCTGCCCATCATCCCAAAGCACTATATATTTAATTCGGCAGATTTTTTGAATTACTCCACGCTCACCGTGAGGGTTGATAATGCGATCGCCTTCCTTGAATTCATGATTAACGTAGCATTCTGATGTTTTTTGATATCCGCGCCTTTTGAATTCGTTTATAGTGCAGTCCTCAATAAAATCATTTGCCCATTTAATCGCAATCTTCTTAGAGGACTTGCTGACTATTTCTCCCTGAACTCCTGATATTTCTGGCTTGTTAATGGGCGAAGGAGCCTGAACGCGTGAGCCTACTTCCCACTTCTCAGCATCTTCCTCAATCCCTGGGAAAGCGCTACCATCTTCCCAGGCAGGGTCATAGATGGGCTGCTTGCCTTTCTTCTCAGAGGAATTTAATTCAAAATCGTAAACTGTGCCAGTGATGTACTGGTTAGTGTCGAAAAGTTCCATAATTGGTCTTAGGTTTTTGGTTAGGATTTTGATAAGGCTTTTTGGCTCAAAAGCGCTCAAAGCCAAAAAGCTAAAAATCTATTTCGCGGATATCGACAATCCAGCCAGCACTATCACGCACCAGTTCACAGCCATTTTTGGGGTCAGTTGCCCAATTGATTGCTTTTTGCCTGTAAATATCGCTGCCACAGTTGAGGTATTTCCTCATGTCCTCCAGGATTACAGAGAATGGTGTCTCTGTTGGTGGCTGTACTACGGACGCAATAGAGGTGAGCTTCTTCGCTCCCTTCCTCTTTTCTTTGCTTGCCTGTAAATTTGAATAAATCTTTTCCCAGTAATCCACATCTTCTGGGGTTGCTTCTTTTTGCTCATAAGCAGCGGGATTGATTTGTCCAAATTTTTCATCGCGTGGTGCTTCTATTGCTTTGACAATGTGCGGTGCAACTTCGGCAAGAACTTCTTGGCGCTCACGCACCTCAGTCACCCGCAATTCTTCCGGCAGTTCCTTTGCTGCGGAGAAATGCTTAATGATTTCTTGCTCATCCACTGTGGTATCAATCTCTGCCTGCTTGCGAATTTGAATGTTACAGGCTTTATGCAAAGTGAGATTCTGGTACCACTCCCACTCAATGGGGAGGTTCGTTGGGTCGTTGCGGAAATGTTTTAGTACATTTGCTCTCTTCGCGTGAATGTCTCCCCCGTGTTCCTTCAGCCATCTTTGGGCGATCGCCCAAAGGAAAGCTGCATCAAGCTTGCCCTCGTTTGTTCTCCATGGTCCGTCCGGTAGCCAGTCCCACTCAATTTCTTTAGGGGAAGGTTTACGGTTGAAAAACGGGTCGCGGGGCGCGGCTAATGATCCTTTAGAAGAATTGATAATTGCTTGGGTGGTTGCTTCATCTACTGGTTTCTCAGAGGAATCGTGGGCTGGCTCCTCTTGAAGTTGATTTTGTAAATCATTTTTCGCTCCCTCGCTCTTGTCTGAGAGAGTCTGATCTAAGTCTGAAATAGTCTTCGCGGGCGCGCGATCTATATATATGTCGCTGTGAGATTTTTTTAACTCGCCGTGAGATTTTTCTAGCTCACTGTGAGATTTTTCTAACACCTTGTTAGATTTTTCTAACAAGGTGTTAGATTTAGTTGACCTGCAACCGACAAGGTTTTTAACCTGCCACTTGATTAT
>NZ_CAWUDP010000159.1:0-15332 GCF_963920835.1 Scytonema sp. PCC 10023 | reverse complement strand
ATTAGGAAAAATCAAAGATACCCAGGCAGTACAAGCTTTGATTCAAGCTTTGAATGATGAAGATTATGATGTGCGTTCGAGTGCCGCAGAAGCATTAGGAAAAATCAAAGATACCCAGGCAGTACAAGCTTTGATTCAAGCTTTGAATGATGAAGATTATAATGTGCGTAGGAGAGCCGCATATGCATTAGGAAAAATCGGGTATTCTGAAATACTTTCTCGGATGTGGGAGTTACGATTAACTAGAGTATATGATACGGAGGATGTTATTTTAAAAATTCAAGAACGTTGCAAGTTTTATAACCATGAAATTTTTCATTCTCCCCCAGTTGAGGAGAAAACTAAAACCGAATTAAAAACTTCTAAATCGTCAACTTACATCTTTCATCAACCTGTAGGCAACCTCAACACAGGAGATGTCAAGATTCATGGCAATCAAATTGGAATTGAACACAACCCACTAAATAACAAGGATTAAAACTATGTCAGAAACTTCTAAGTACCAAAATAGTTTTCATTTCGATCAAGCTCCTGGCAACGTCAACACAGGAGATGTTACAATCCAACGAGATCAAGTTGGCATTCAACACAACTACGCAACAGAACAAAAACAAAATCTGGCGGAAGCAGCGAAAGATATTCAGCAATTGCTAGATCAACTGTCTCAGACTTACTCAACCACCACTGAAGTTGAAAAGCAAGCGATCGCCAATCAAGCAATAGCTCGTATTAAGCGCGATCACCCAACCACCTGGCAGAGGTTACGCAGTGCTGGTGAGGCAGCATTATTTGAGACATTTAAGGAAGTGATTGATAACCCGTTTGTTAATGTCACGGTTGCTGCTGTTCAAGGTTATAGGCACGCTGAGTAAGAGTTTATTTCGTCTTTGAGATGTGTTAGTGAGTCTCAGAATCTCGTTCACGAGTGTTAAAGACTCGACGATGAGTGGTGAAGACTCGGCGACGAGTGTTAAAGACTCAGCGATGAGTATAAAACACTCGGCGACGAGTATAAAAGACTCGACGATGAGTAGTGAAGACTGAGCGACGAGTGTTAAATACTCGTTCACAAGTGGTGAAGACTCAGCAACGAGTATAAAAGACTCGCCAACGAGTGTTAGAACCTCGGCGATGAGTGTTAAAGACTCGCGAACAAGTAAGTAGGTAGGCGTAATTTTGTAGTAAGGGCTTTAGCCCTTGCCTTGTTCCCAGGCTCTGACTGGGAACACCATTGGCAGGCTCTGCCTGCCTTACTTGCGGCAGAGCCGCCCCAACTGCATTTCCAGGTAGAACCTGGAAACGAGATTTAGGCGCAGCGTGTGGCGATAGGGACTCAGCGTGGCAGGAATGTGCCATAGATTCCACACGTGTAGAGACGCGCCATGGCGCGTCTCTACAAAGAACGCGAATCCTTATTCTGGCAACCCCTGAACCTGCATCAAATCCAAACCCCGTTCAAATATCTCATCAATCGGCAACATTTGCCCATCAGTCGTCATAAATTTATGGTCTTTCGTTGCCCGAATAGTCGAACCATCTTCTAAACAATACTCAAACACCTCTTGCTGTCCGCGATTATGCCACTGGACAACAGGTTGCGTGTAAACATTCCCATTACTATCAACAGTATACACAGAGCATTCAATACTCTTTTCCACAATTTCGCCAATCGGCAAAAATCCATATTCCACCGTCAAAACTTCCGTGTCATAGCTTAAGCAATATTCGGCAAACTTCACCATTTGCTCGAATAATTCTTCAGCAATTTGTTTTTTCACTCCATTTTTTGCAGCGCCATCTACAAACTTTTCCCGCTGCTTCATCATCTCGTCAACTTTCTTTTTCCCCATCGCACGGCGCAGCAAATCTGCTTGTCCTAGAGAATATCCAGCCATATCTTGAGCAATTTTCATGATTTGCTCTTGATAAACCATAATTCCGTAGGTTTCATTTAATATGGGTTCTAGAATTTGTGTTTCATAGTCAATATTCTCTCGCCCGTGCTTACGGTTAATAAATTTGGGAATAAGTCCTGCATCTAGTGGTCCTGGTCGATACAGTGCCAAAATAGAGGAAATATCTTCTATGTTGGAAGGCTTCAAATCGCGGACTATTTGCCGCATTCCCGAAGATTCTAATTGAAAGATGCCTTCTAATTCACCTGCTTCTAAAAGTTCGTAAGTCTTTTTAACATCTTTTGGCAAAGTGTTAAATTCGCCTTTCGCTAATATCCTTTGAGCTTTTCTTTCTTGACTGGTTATTTCATAAGGGTCAATTTTAAATCCGTGTTTTTCTTCAATCAAATCAATGGTTCTCTGAATCATCGTCAGGTTTTTCAAACCCAGAAAATCCATTTTCAGCAAACCCAGTAATTCCAAGTCTTCCATAAAATACTGGGTAATCACAGAACCGTCGTTATTTTTTTGTAACGGTACAATTTCATCTAATGG
This sequence comes from Scytonema sp. PCC 10023, assembly GCF_963920835.1. NCBI lineage: Bacteria > Bacillati > Cyanobacteriota > Cyanophyceae > Nostocales > Scytonemataceae > Scytonema > Scytonema sp. PCC 10023. The sequence goes on along the minus strand of NZ_CAWUDP010000159.1, from coordinate 12,882 downwards.
ATCAGCAGAAATCACCACACCCGCTGCATGGACACCAAAGGTTTTGTTCGTTCCTTCAATACGGATTGCCATGTCAACCCAATGGCGTACCATTGGGTCATTGTCATATTTTTCTTTAAATTCCGGTGCTGGTGTTGCGTCGGAAATCATCACCTTGAGTTTGGTGGGTTTTCCTCGGGAAACGGGAATAAGCTTTGCCATTTTGTCTGATTCCCCATAGGGAATATTTAATACTCTGGCAACATCTTTTAAAACTGCTTTGGAAGTCAGGCGGTTAAAGGTAATGATTTGGGCAACTCTTTCTTTACCGTATTTTTCTGTCACATAATCAATGACTTTATCTCGTTGTTCGATACAGAAATCCGTATCAATATCAGGCATGGATTTCCGATCTGGGTTGAGAAATCTTTCAAACAGTAGCCCATGATGCACGGGGTCAATGTTAGTAATACCCATCGTATAAGCAACTAATGACCCCGCAGCCGAACCTCTACCTGGACCAACTGGAATATTATTATCTCTAGCAAATTTGATGTAGTCCCACACCACCAAAAAGTATGTGGAAAAACCCATCCTCTGAATCATTGTAAGTTCATATTCCAGTCTTTCTTTATAGACTGTGTCAACTTCATTTCTCGATTTGCGATTTAATCTTTGTAAGAGTCCTTGCCAAGCAACTTCTTCGACATAAGTGTCGGCAGTGTGACCTGATGGGATAGGATAATTGGGAAGGCGAGGCGTATCCAGAATTTGGTATGGCTCAACTTTCTCTGCAACTTCGACTGTGGTTGTCACTGCTTCTTCAATGACATCATCTGGCAAATGGTCACGAAATAGCAGCTTCATTTCTTCAGCGGATTTGAGATATTCTGTACCGCTGTAACGCATTCGCTTATCTTCAGCAATTAATTTGCCAGTTTGAATGCACAGCAAAGCATCGTGTGCTTCAACATCGTAACAAGAAATAAAATGGGAATCGTTAGTAGCGACAATTTTAATATCTAGCTCCCGCGCAATTTTGACAATTTCTACATTGACAATTCGGTCTTCTTGGGAGCCGTGGTCTTGAATTTCTAAATAATAATCTTCACCAAAGGTTTCTTTATACCACTTGGCAACTCTACGTGCAGCTTCTAGTTTGCCGCTGAGAATTGCTTGGGGAATTTCCCCACCTAAACAAGCACTGGTTACAATTAAGCCTTCATGGTATTCTTCTAATAAGTCTTTGTTGATGCAAGGACGGGAAAAAATTCCTTTACCCTGCACACCTTGAAGGTTGGAAAGTGTTGTTAGTTTAACTAAATTTTTGTATCCTTTTGTATTTTTAGCTAAAACAACTTGATGATAGCGGGGACGGCGTTCTTGTTTCGTGATATCGCCGTTGATGATATACATCTCGTTGCCAATAATTGGCTTGATATTTTTACTGCGACAGATTTTAATCAGTTCGATCGCACCATACATGACACCATGATCTGTCAGGGCTATTGCTTTGATTCCCAGTTCGATGGCGCAATCGACTAAATCTGGCAGCTGACTTGCTCCATCAAGCAGACTGTAGTCACTGTGAATATGCAAAGGGACGAAGGACATATGCGTCTCCAACTAACAGTCAAAAGTAGAAGCGTTTACCAGAGTAACGCAGTTTGTTGCCGCGTGCGATTATCTTATATGAAATCCGTTTGTTTACTTATCGTATCCGATCAACCTCACCCCTACCCCTCTCCTTAGCAAGGAGAGGGGTGGCGCAGCCGGGGTGAGGTATCGATGCAGTAAGTGATTAACCGGATTTGATATTATCCGGAATCTTTGATCTCCAAAGTGATGCTTTAATAATCGCATTGCGAACTAAGCGTCTTGCATGAACGAAACAGACAGCATCGACAAGCCTAATACTAAACCTCGCCCTTGGTGGCAAAGAATTCCGCTGACTTTACAAATTGTCATCGCGCTCATTCTGGCGATCGCATTGGGTGTTGCATTGGGTGCAGGAAACCCTAGCCCAGCAAATAAAACCTTCATAGAGACTTTAGCAATTCCTGCTGAATTGGTGCTAAAGGCTCTCCGCGCCCTGGCGACGCCGCTGATTTTGATGGCAGTATTGCATACTTTCATGACAACCAACATCCCCGGTACAGCAGGACGGCGTTTAGCGGTGCTGCTGTTTACTAACACGACAGTCGCGATTGTGATTGGACTTTTCGTGGCAAATGTCCTGCGTCCTGGGACTTGGGGAAATTTGGCTGCTCCAGGAGGTGCCCAAACAGCTCCGAAAAGTTTCGATCCTTGGGGACTGTTGAGAGATGCTGTACCACAAGCTGTACTTGAGCCTTTAGTTAATAATAATGTTATCCAGCTGATCGTTATTGCTCTTTGCTTCGGCATTGTCCTGCGGGCAATAAAATCAGAGCAAGTTGCCCAACGCAAGAGAGGATACCAGCCGATAGAGGATGTCATCGGCATTTTGTTTGAATCTATCATCCGCATCCTTCATTGGGTCATTGCCCTAGTGCCATTGGCAGTTTTTGGAATTGTTGGTAAAACCGTTGCCGAAAAAGGCTTTGAGCCGTTTAAATCTCTAGGCGCGTTCGTCGTGGCGGTAGTGGTGGCGTTGGCGTTGCAAGCTTGCTACTACCTGACTCGGGTAAAATTTGGTTCTTGGGTTAACCCAGTAAACTTTCTGCGTGGCGGTACTGATGCATTTTTAACAGCTTTCTCAACTGATTCCTCAGTGGCGACAATGCCCATCACCTTTGAGGTTTTGCAGACAAAAATTGGCTTACGGGAATCTTCTGCTTCTTTGGGGGCGTTAGTTGGCTCAAATTTCAATAATGATGGCACTGCGCTTTATGAAGCGATGTCTGCGCTGTTTATCTCCCAGGTGCTTGGACAAAATTTGAGTATCCCGCAGCAGTTCGTTGTCATTCTCACGTCGATTTTTGCATCGGTGGGTGCAGCAGGTATCCCAGAAGCTGGGTTGGTAACGATGACACTGGTGTTCAGTTCCGTTGGCTTACCCACACAATATATTGCTTTGTTGATCACAGTGGATTGGTTTTTGGATCGCTGCCGCACTGTGATCAATGTTATGGGAGATATGACTGTCAGTGCCTTACTCGATGGCAAAAAGCCCCGTTCCCTTGACGAGGCTTAGCCAAAATAAGTCAAAAATAAAAAGTCAAAAATTTTTACTTTTGACTTTTGACTTTTTCTATTTACTGCTATTTAATTCTGTTGTGGTCCTTTTGCGTCACACACCTTAGCCCAGCACCGTTCTAAAAGTTCCATTCTATGTAGATGCGCGAAGCGACGCGGGCTTAAGACCAGCTTTGTTTTGTGACTGAAGACGGGTTGATTCAGATACTGCCAAAGAGGAAATTTAATTTTGCTGTTTTCGTGAGTCATACAAAGAGGACAATACGATAGAATGGTTTATTCAGTGCTGTAATAGTATAAAAGCTGACAGCAACTGACTCCTGAGTTTAAGCTTACACAATATATATTCGGTTGTCCTTGTGGCAAACGCGGATGATTTTCCAACTTTTGGATGATGTCAACAGCAGCTTTTTACTTATACTTATGACCAGATATATAAAATCTAGTGATGACTCCACACACCTCCCTTATGCCTGACGGCACGCTGCGCGAACAGGGTAGGTGTGGGCTTCTAGAAGAAGCGCGTCATTAGTCTCAGTAATCCGTCATGCTAGGGTTGCTACGTTTTGGAAGAATGATATAGGCACTTTGTGAGTGTAGGTTTGGCAAACCGTCTTCTAGCCTCAAACACTGCGGTTAACAGTTAAAAACTTCCGTGGAGAGGAAGCGTGCTGTTAGCAAAAACCTTCCAAAACATTGACGAAGAAGACCACTCCGTGAGGAGAAGAACTTTTTACTAGTTCAAATTCACGTAAAACCATGAAAGTATTAGTCATCAATCAACATGGACGACCATTAATGCCCACAACCTCAAGAAAAGCGCGGTTGCTATTAAAAGCTCGCATTGCCAAAATAGTAGGACGTGACCCTTTCACTATCCAGTTACTCTACGGAACTCGCGGTTACGTTCAACCAGTAACTCTTGGTATCGATGCCGGATACAAGCATATTGGTTACAGCGCTGTGACAGAAAACGAAGAGTTGGTTGGTGGCGAGCTAGAACTTCTTAATGGGATGTCGGAACGCATTACCGAGAGGTCGAAATATCGCCGTCAACGTCGAAATAGGTTGCGTCATCGCGCTCCTCGTTTTGATAATCGCAAGCGTAAAGAAGGGTGGCTAGCTCCATCAATTCAGCACAGACTTGATTCACATTTACAACTTGTTGAACGTATAAAATCTCGACTCCCTGTTTCAAAGATTATTGTTGAAGTTGCCAAATTCGATATTCAAAAAATCAATAATCCTGATATTCAAGGCGAGCAATATCAGCAAGGAGAACAGCTAGGATACAAAAACTTGGTTGCCTACATTCGACACAGGGATGGTTATGAATGTCAAAATCCTGGGTGTAAAAATAAGTCAAAAGAGAAGACACTTCAAGTCCATCACATTGGTTTCTGGAAAAATCCGCCCGATAGGAGTAATAGACCAGCTAATTTGATTACTCTTTGCGACAAATGTCATACTTCAACCAACCATAAAAAAGGTAAATTTCTGTATGGTTGGCAACCAAAAGTAAAATCTTTTAAGGCAGAGATATTCATGTCTACCGTTTACAGAAAACTTGTAGAACTATTAGGAGCGGAGCAAGCTTTTGGGTACGAAAGTGATTACATTCGGGAAGAGTTGGGAATTAACAAATCTCACCACAATGATGCTTTCATCATTGTTGGGGGGACTACCCAGCAAAGAGTACCTTCATTAATGCTTGAGCAAATTCGCAGAAACAAACGGTCAATGGAACAGTTCTACGATGCTAAGTATATTGACAAGCGAACTGGCAATAAGGAATCTGGTTCCATCCTATTCTCTGGGCGCAGAACTCGTAACAAGAATCTGAACGGCGAAAATCTGAGGATTTATCGGGGTCAAAAAGTTTCAAAAGGTCAACGCCGTATCAAGAAACAACGCTACCCCTACAATCCCAATGATTATGTACAGTTTGAAGGCAAGGTCTATCGGATTGTTGGGATGCAGAACCTGGGGTCTGGTGTTAAGCTAGCCAACTACCCTGGTGTTGCCAATAAAGTTGTGAGTGTTAACAAAGTCACAAGCGTGAAAAGAAGGACAGGCATCTGTGAAAAACCGCGCGAGTGAAAATCGCTATAGCAGTCCTAAATGATAAGCCCTACGGGCACGCACTCGCGTATGCCTGCGGCACGCCCCTCACCGTGGGCACGCCACTGGAAGAGTAAGCCCTCTCCTTATTAAGGAGAGGGTTGGGGTGAGGTCAAGCAGGAATTATAAGTAATTAAGCGGACTTGATATCAATTGAACTCTCCACGCTTTGAAAAACGTGGATTCTAGACTGTTGTTACTCCGTGCGGCTAAAAGCCACACGGAGTAACGTTGTCTCGTGTTTTTTGTAAAACACGCTGGCTGGTTCAAACAGCCCTACCCGCCTCGACCTTTTCAGGCTGTGCGGCTACTTCGGTATCTTCCAACCTTGAAGATTTTACGTGTTGAAGGCAACGGTTAAGTTCTTCTCAACACAACCCCGTATCTTCAGTTGTGAGGGTAGGCATGGTATCACGTTTGTTTTTTGGAGTTTTTCATCCTTGTGTTACCATAATCCCATATTAACACATATATGGGATTATAGAACGCTATAACTTAAGGCTGTCTGATAAAGAATATAAAGACATAAAAAATATGTCAGCGCTAACAGAACGTTCAATCAATGATTTAATTAGAGAAGCAATAAGAGAATATGTTGAAAAAAAAGAAAGAGAAACAAAGGGATAAATCCCTTTGCGTCGGGTTTCATCCCCTGCTTAAAAGCGAGGGGTTCTCACCCTCCCACTATGCTTTGATAGGATTGCTAGATAAGAGTCAAAACTAACTTTTGACTCTTGGCAATCCTCATAAGAAAGTATGCAATTTACCAAGCGTTACTTAATAATGATTGCCCGCTTTGCGATGGTGAATGGCTGTTACGGCATCGGGTTTGAGCAATTTACCGTTGTCAACAGTTGCATACACTACCCAATGGTCTCCACATTCGAGACGTTTGTTGACAGAACACTCAAGATATGCTGAAGCGTCAGTGAGGACGATGCAGCCGTTATCTGCAACATCTGTAGGAAAACCTGCAAATCTCTCTTCTCCTGGGGCAAAAGATTTACGGAAGTGCTTCATGTATTCCTGTTGATTGCCTTCAGGCAGAATATTTAAAACAAACTTACCGCCTGGATACATTAAAGTTTCAATTGCTCGGTCTTTGGCAATAGCAACGGTAAGACCGGGTGGGTTAAAGGTGGCTTGAGAAATCCAAGACCCCATCATTCCAGTAGAGACTTCTCCAAGCTTTGCTGTCACGACGCAAACTGATCCGACAATCCGACCGACAGCTTGTTCAACAGGGGTCGCTGCTGGTTGAGCCAAACGCAGTTTTTTAGCTTTTCTTAGGGTTTGAGCAAAGTCTGTACCCGTTTCTTCACACTGTTTGAGAAGGACATCTGAGGGTTTAAACTTCACTTTCATACTGTCAAACCCAAACCGATATCCCGCATCCCGGAGTTTGCCTTCAATTAAGTCAAAAGCTTCGCCACTCCATCCGTAGGAACCAAACACTCCAGCGAGTTTGCTATTGTCACTAATCGATAATACAATACCCAAAGCAGTGTGAATGGGAGTCGGCGCATTACCTCCAATGGTGGGAGAACCGATGATAAAGCCATCAGCTTTTTCTACGGCTGCCTTGATTTCTTCAGGTTGAGCAAATTCGCAGTTGATAGATTCTACAGCGACTCCTCCTTTGGTTAAACCAAGGGCGATCGCCTGCGCCAGAGTTGCTGTATTTCCATAAGCTGAGGCGTAAAGTAGGGCAACAGTAATCTCGCGCTCGGTTTGAGAACGGCTCCATTGCTGATAAGCTTGGGTCAGTTCCACCAAGCCGTAGCGTACTACTGGACCGTGAAGGTTACCATACATTCTCACTTGCAGTTCTGATATTTTCTCGAGAGCTGCTTGTACGTGAGTTGCATGAGGAGCCATCAAGCAATCGAAGTAGTAACGCTGGTCTTCCTTTAAAACGCCCCAGTCTTCATCAAAGACTTCTTCACCACAGATATGGGCACCGAATAGCTTATTGCTGTACAATATCTGCGTTTGCTGGTCGTAGGTACAAAGACCTGCGGGCCAACGAGGACTGGGGATGGGGAGACAGCGCAACACATGACCCTTACCTAAATCCAGAGTTTCTTTCCCCCGCATCACCATGATGTTCAATTTGTGGTTGGGGAAAGTCGCACGCAAATTGGCAGCACCAGGAAGCGAACAGACAAAGGTCAGCTGTGGTGCAAGTTCTAACAAAGCTTTGAGGGTTGCCACTCGGTTGGGATTAAAGTGACCTAATATCACATAATCCAACTTTTTCAAGTCTAGAGACTGCTGGAGTGCCTCTATAAAAATTTGCGTGAAAGTTTCCGGGGGTGGGTCAATAATTGCAGTTTTATCACCTTCGATGAAATAGCAATTCGAGGTGGTACCCTTTGCCAGCGCGTATTCAATTTCAAACCGTAAACGCGTCCAACTGCGTGCCCTGAGTACTGTGGTGTTTGTAGCGATCGCTAGAACTTGTACATCGCGCGGATTGGGATTGTTCATGGTTATTGAGTGAGGGAGGTTCTGAGATAGGAGGATGAATAATTCGTAATTCGTAATTGAATGACTAATTACGAATTACGAATTAAAAATTACAAATTAGTAGTAGTTGCCTACTTTGCGATGGCGAACAGCTGTGATTCCATCGGGTTTGGAGACTCGACCGTCTTGAACTGTGCAGTATACGAGCCAGTGGTCACTGCATTCGATGCAGCTCACAACTTCGCATTCCATGTAGGCGAGAGCATCTGTGAGAATGGGGGAACCGTTTTTCGCTGTTTGGGTTTTCACTCCGGCGAATCTATCAGCACCGGGTTGTAAACGCTTGAGGAACTGTTTCTTTAATTCTTGATAATTTCCTTCTTCCAAAACGTTAAGGACGAACTTATCACCCACTTGCATCAAGGAATCAATTGCACGGTCTTTGGCAACAGCAACTGTAAATCCTAAAGGTTGTATGCTAGCTTGAGCAACCCAGGAAGCGAGCATTGCACCTTGGACATCAGCTTTTTTGCTGGTGATAATGTACAATCCGTTGCTAATCCGACCCAATGCTTTTTCTAAGTTTGCATCAATGGACTTGATTTGCTTGATGTTGCGTTCGCGGACGAGCAATTGTCCTAAGTCCGTACCTGCTTCTTCACACAATTGGTGTGTGGCTTTGGTAGGAGTTTCTTTAATCCGGATGGCTGGGAAAGCTTCTTTGATGCCAAGTTCGAGAAATTTTCTCCGCAGTGGATCAATCGGTTCATCATCGCCGCCGTAGCATTCAAACAGTCCGATAACTTGCTTGCTCTTGGCAACAGCGAGTAGTGAACTGATGGCAGCATGAGCTGCGGCGTTAGCGCTTGGGGGCATACCAATAATGATGCCAGCTGCCCTACCTGCGAGTTCTTGGATTTCTTGGATCTCAGCGGAGGTGAGATCGACCATTTCGACGCCAACCTCAGTTTTCTGGACTCCCTGAGCAATTGCTTGGGCAAGGCGTTCACTGTGTCCATAGCCAGAAACATAGAACAAGGCTACTACTGTTTCTGCCTTGGCTTGTTTTTGGCTCCAACCTTGATAGCACTCCCTAAGGACATCAAGATGATGATATAATAAGGGTCCGTGTCCGTTGGCGATGATTCTAATTTTGCCAAGGTCGCCCATTTTCTTCATCGCATTGAGCAAGGAACGGGAATTGGGACCCATCAAGCAATCGTAGTAGAATCGAAAATCTGGTTCAATCGCTTCTAGGTTGACGTCAAAGGTATCGTCACTGCAATAGTGCATCCCAAAGGCGTCACAGGTGAAGAGGGTTTGGGTTTTGTGGTCGTAGCTGAATATTGTATCGGGCCAGTGCAGGTTAGGCGCACTCACGAATTCTATTTCGTGTCCTTGACCTAAATCTACGCGATCGCCACTTTTGACAATCCGCTTGGAAAATGGATCGTGTACTAAGTTTTCCAGAAACTGGAGTGCGACTTTTGACGCTAAGACGGTAGCTCTGGGAGCTAACTGGAGAACGTCTTCAACTAAGCCGCTGTGATCTGGCTCTGTGTGGCTAACAATAATGTAATCAATCGCCTTCGGGTTGATCAGGCTTTTGAGCGTTTCTAAATATTGGTCCCGAAACTTGGTGTGAGAGGTGTCAACAAGAACTGTCCTGTCACCCCGGATGAGATATGAGTTGTATGTTGTACCGTTTTGTAATCCGAATTCTATATCAAAGCGATCGCGGTCCCAATCAAGACAGCGAATTGCTGTTGTGTTAGGAGCTATTTCGACCGTTTGTATTGTGAGCCGTTTTTGGACGTTCTCTGCAAGCGCTACCATTCGTCGTCTCCAAGCACAAATTTTCAGTCTTCTTTTCTGCCTCTATTTTGCTCATAAGTAGTTTTGTAAAGTTGTCACAAATTTTATTTTTTATAAAATTCAAGATGTAGTTATAATTACTATTTATTGGCTGATTTTTTTACTTAAAAATTGTTATTGATAGTCTTGAAAAGGAGACGTAATTATATCATTTTTTTTATTATTTGACTGAAAAATTTTACTTAAGAATTGTTGGCGAAATGATATTTATGTCAACTAATTTGTAGCAAAAGACATAAATTTTGTAACCGTTGTGTTTAATGAGCCAGACGCCTGCAGTTAAAACCGTAGGCTAATAGTTGAAGCCCACTAAAGTGGAGTGAAAATATAGTCACGCAAAGGCGTGCAAGAAATGATTGTAAGTAGGTCGGTGTAAATAATTAAAGCTATGTAGTAAGCGCTTTAGCGCTAAAGCGCTTACTACGAAATAGTTTTCAAGCTTTAGTTTGATTTACAGAATCTATAAGGGAGTACCAAAAAATAAATTATCCATTATGTAGGGTGGGTTAGGCGCACGACAGTTGAGGTTTTACATACAGGACTTGCATTGCGCCGTAACCCACCATTGTTTCGGTGCATCACTACAAATTGGAGATTTTTTTAATTGGAAGTCCCTAAGAATGCAACTGTTAACAGTGAGGCATCTTGCCAGCACTGGTTTTCTGAATTTTGAATTTTGAATTGCTTACTAGGTTTTTTCCGTAAAACTCGTAGATGCTACGGTATAACTAATATAGAAATATCTACAATTAGATAATTTATGGAACCAGTCACTCTAACGGCTGTTGCAACGGCGATCGCCACCCTACTTCTAACAAAAGCACTGGAGAAAACTGGCGAAAATCTAGGAGATGCGGCATGGCAGCAAAGCCGCAAGTTAATCGAACAGCTTCGTGATAAGAATAAATTACCATTGCTAACCAATGCTACACAGGGAAACGAACAGCAGAGATTAGATTATGGACAAGCTGTGCTGGAACTCAAAGCAGCAGCAGACAAAGATCCAAAAATTGCTCAACAAGTTGTGGAAGTAGAAGCAGCAGCGAAAGCCGATCCAAAACTAGCTCCGCAAGTCGAAGAAGTAGCAAATACAGTTAATTCTCAACAGCCAACTATTCAAAACTTAGCAAAGCTGGCAGAAAAAATTAACAATCTCAATCAGGCACAGAATATTACGATAAATCAAACCAATACTTTTTGACTGCAGCCGCCCGACTGGGAGAATCGGGTAGAGTCAACTCCCATCAACTGGCGAGAAATTTGCCGCCAATTGCTGGAATCCCAGCGGCGGCTAACCAGCAATCCCTTAATGCAGGATGAATCTGCCAAATTAGAAAGAGAGCCGATTTATGTTCCCCTAGCACTGGTGCAGCGGACAAAACCTGACAAACGCGACAAGGGCGAATTTTCCCCAGAAAAAGGAACGCGTCTCTATGAACCGCAGTATGAGGAAAAGCAGCGATTTGAGCATGAAGCTTTCTTAACTCAAATCCTGCAAAAAGGAGAAGGCAAAACTAAGGGTAAGCACATTGCCTTAATTGGGGAACCAGGTGCAGGGAAAACAACTCTGCTGCAATGCATCGCCTTTTGGGTGTTAGAGAAAAATTTAGGGTTCCCAATTTGGATTTCGCTTGCCGATCTGGGGCGAAGTGGCTCTTTGACGAATTTACAAAATTATTTATTCAACGATTGGCTTAAGAATGCTGTTCCACCAACACAGTTGACTCAGGCGAAAGAAGAATTGACAGCACAAATTCAGCAAGGACGAGTCTGGTTGCTGTTGGATGGAGTGGATGAGGTTGCTGTATCGGGCGTGCAGACATTGCAAACTCTTTCCCAACAACTGACAGGATGGATTACTCAGTTGCGGGTGGTGCTAACTTGTCGGTTGAATGTCTGGCAAGCGGATTATAATGCGTTAGAAAATTTTGAAACTTATCGTCTGCTGGATTTTGATTATCCTAAGCAGGTTCATCAGTTTATCGATAATTGGTTTGGGAACCTCACCCCCCAGAGGAACCTCACCCCCCAGCCCCCTCTCCTTAATAAGGAGAGGGGGAGTGACAAAAGTAAGGAGAGGGGGAGTGATAAAAGTGAGCAGAGGCGGAGTGATAAAAGTGAGCAGAGGCGGAGTGAGAAAGGGGAACGGTTGAAGGCAGAGTTGGATAAAGCTGAACAGGGACGCTTGCGGGATTTGGTACAAAATCCTCTGCGGTTGACGCTATTGTGTAGCGCTTGGCAAAGTGAGGAGGGAAATTTACCACAGACAAAGGCGGGACTCTATCAGCAGTTTGTGCAGCAAATCTACAAATGGAAACAATCTGCTTTCCCCATCAGACAACAAGAGCAGAAGGAATTAAATCAAGCACTGGGACGTTTGGCGCTTAGGGATATTAAAGAGGGCGTTTCCCGATTCCGGTTGCTAGAAAATTTCATTACTGAAGAATTGGGATATCCAGATGATGAGAATTCTTCATTTTACAAAGCACTGCAACTTGGTTGGTTGAATCATGTCGGAATTGCAGCTGAATCTCAATTACAAGAAAAAGTTTATGCTTTCTTTCATGCCACATTTGAAGAATATTTTGCAGCGCTAGGTGTTAATGATTGGGACTTTTTCTTACCTCGCGAACACAAAAATAAACCTGTAAAAGATAAAGATACAGGTAAACCTAAGCCATATCGAATTTTTGAGGCGCAATGGAAAGAGGTAATTTTACTGTGGCTGGGGCGAGAGAATTTGGAAAGGGAGAAGAAAGAAGAGTTTATAAAAGCTAAAGAAGAGTTTATAAAAGCTTTAGTAGAGTTTAACGACGGGTGCGACAAGTTTTACAAATATCGAGCCTATTTCTTAGCAGCAACGGGAATTGCCGAGTTTGGAGAATGTTCCACTGATGAAATTGTAGCGCAAATTGTGAAGTGGGGTTTTGGTTACTTTAATACGCAAACAAAGCAGTGGCAGCCATTTCCAGATCCAATTGAAGAAGGAGCAAAGATAGCACTGCAACAGACGCATCGCGCAAAAGCGATAGATGTTTTGGTAAAGTTAATCGCCACCTCACAGGATGAAGACACCCGTTGGCGAGCGGCATCTAGCTTAGGGGAAATAGATCCTGGCAACTCAAGTGCGATAGATGCTTTGGTAAAGTTAATCGCCACCTCTCAGGATGAATCCACCCGTATGCTAGCGGCATCTAGCTTAGGGAAAATAGATCCTGGCAACTCAAGTGCGATAGATGCTTTGGTAAAGTTAATCGCCAC
>NZ_CAWUDP010000158.1:0-16001 GCF_963920835.1 Scytonema sp. PCC 10023 | reverse complement strand
GATAACAAGTTGCTCAGAATCGCTCATTGGGTCATCTTACCGCATTGCCAGTACCATCTCCCCCGAAAAAAATCGCTCTCGGTTCGAGCACAACATGAAATTTGGACAACGGAGTTACAAGGGTTTGAGACGACGCAATTCGCGTATAAAGTGGGCTCTTGTCAGATTTTGGTGATGATTTTTGCAAGCCGCAACACCTACAGCACTCAACCCTTCAAAATTTTTCGCTCTCCCTTATACTCCAGCTTGCCGTAATCTAATTTAAAGAGCCGATCTGCCAGATAAAAATACCGCTCGTCATGGCTGATAACCAGTGCAGTTTTGCCTCTGCTTTTCAGTTCTTGCAAGATCTGAGTGTAAAAAATCTCCTTGAATATGGGGTCTTGGTCTGAAGCCCACTCGTCGAATACGTAGATAGGGCGGTTCTCTAGGGAGACCGTGAGTAGGGCGAGGCGCTTACGCTGTCCTTGAGATAGATCAGTGGTCGAAAATACACCATTTTTGACTTGAACTTTGTGCTCAAGCTGAAGTTTAGCTAGATAGTCCCGTGTCCGAATTTTAAGGTCGCAGCTACTCAAACCCAAAATTTTCTCAAACAGATAAAAGTCGGAGAAGACAGCCGAAAAATGCTGACGATACCACTCTAAATTTTCGTCAGTGATGAGCTTTTCATCAAGATAAACTTTCCCGGTTTCAGGGATGTAGAGCCCTGTGATTAGCTTGGCAAGGGTAGACTTACCGCTGCCGTTACCCCCTACTAGAAAAACTAATTCCCCAGGGTGGAGCTTTAGGTCAATCGGACCAAGGATAAAGTTATTTTCCCCTCGCTCCCCCCGGTAAGCGTGGGTTACCCCTGCCAGTTCTAGACATTTCCAAGCAAATTGCGAAGTAGGCTGAGCAATCGAGCCGCCTTCAGCTGAGTAAGTTGCCAATCCTAGACCCAGAGACTCAACCTTTTTCAAAGCAACGCTAGCCCTGCTCCAGCTAGGAAGTACGGACATGATTTCAGCCAAGGGCGTCATCAGGTAGACAATTGTCAGAACATAGCCAGACAAAATCGAGCTTTTGACCTCTATCAGACAAGATAAGCCAAAGAGAAACAGGCCAATAGCAATAAAGAAAAGGAGTTGACCCCAACTGGCAGCGGCGGCAAAAGTAGTCATCCCAACAACATTATGATGGCGGTAGGAGGCAGCAGTCGGCTGGAGATATTGAGAAAGGAAGGCCTGGCGACGCTGGTGATGGAGTTTGAGTTCCTTAATGCCTTCAGTAATGGCACGGAAGTGTTTAAATAAACGCCCCTGCTCCTCACGGGCCAGGACAAGGGAATGCCTGGCGTTCCTCTCCAGCACCTGATAACTGTACATACCGAGAACCAAAAAGCCAAGCATCACCAAAAACATCGTCTTAGAGAGCCAGCTCATGTAGATGAGGCAGCCAGCTACAATGGCACTGTCAACACAGAGGATGGGAATTACAAAAAAGGCATTGGAGACAGATTGGACATCATCTGTGAGGAGCGTCAAAAGTTGAGGAGCGCCTATCTCTTCCAAGCGACGTAGGGGAGAGGCCAGGATGCGGCGGCTCAAGAGCATACGCAGGTCGAAGATTGCTCTTTGGGAAAGGCGAACCAACAAAACTTGAGAGGCAAAACGAGCGACAAGTAGCAAAAGACACAAACTGAAAAAGCGCCAGAAGATTGGTGTGACTGTTGATGAATGACCACGGCTCAAGACCGTATTAATCAGGGCAATCAGACCTACACTGCTAGCCCCACTGATGAAACTAGCGATCGCAGCCAAGGCAACAACTAACCAGGAAGTCTGTAGGAGAAGGCGGATAATATTCATTGTTTGCCTGCTATTTTGCTTTCAGTCCAAAACTTTAGAGTTGTCGCCTTCTTCGCAACCTGTAACCCCTGCCATCTAGAGGTCTAAGATTAAGAAAAGGTTATTAAGCGACAAGTCTTTTATTTTCAAATAAAGTACTTTGTTGTGTCCAGTTCAAGATTTCGTTATTTATTTTTGTTTGCGCTTCAGCATCGAACTCACACCCAAAACACCAAGCGTCAACATACCCAACGTCGCACAAGGTTCTCGAACCAACGCAGGTTTCAGCGCTGACAAGGCTGATTCTGCTATTAGCCAATGACCACGTGTCGTTGGATGGATGTCGTCCCAAAACAAATACTCGTTGGGATTAGGACAGGTTGTGAAATTAGAGAGGTTTAGGCAAGAGTCGGTTAAATTGGTGAAACCAAATTCTTCCGGAGTTGCTAGCATTCTATTAAATAGGGAACTAATATCGAAAGGGATTATGTTTATACCAAGTTGCTGGCTTAAAGCAGCAAGGGTTGCACTCAAGCCGGAGTTATGAAATGCAGTTAAAGTGCTGAGTTCAGTGGAAATCTGACTATCACCGTGTATACCAGGAAGCTTGCCCAAATCCGGCAAGTTAATCACTATGATATTTTTAGCGTTGGCTGTAGCGAGTGATGTCACCGCATTTGTCAAATTAATTACTGGCACGCTAGGGTCAGTAACGTTATTACCAAGGTAATCATTTGCACCAGCCCACACTACATATAGCGCGTTTAGGTCAGCTTTCAAATTAGCTGCTGTAAAGTCCTTGATCTGCTGGCTCAATCCTGGTAAGTTTGGAGCACCTGTGTTATCAATTCCTGTGGTGGCACCACCGAAGGCGAAATTGGTTTGCTGCTTAGAGCTTAATCCCAGATTGGATGCGAAATACTCTACCCAGACCGGACCATTGGAAAAACGTCCTTGAAAGTAGGGTGGGCTTGGGGGAACTCCTGTAGCATCAAACACGTTGCCAATATCAGAGAGGCTATCGCCAAAGACAAAAATTTGGCTAAAACCTACAGCTAAAGCTTTAAGCGGCAACATGCAAGACAAGAGGACAAAACCTGCTGTTAAAATTTGTTTTTTCATTTTTACTCAACATTATCCCAATAGACATCTCCGAAAAATAATTAAATTGTGGTAAAAGAACATAGAAGAATCTATCCCACTAATGTAAAACTGTGGTAATCTACTTCTTAAGTGGGAAGAATGTATTACACTATGGCTGGACGTTTTGAAGGATTAAGTGACCTGGAATGGAAGTTGTTTGAAGATATATTTCCAAAGGAACCAGAAAAGCGTGGTAAAGGAATGCCTCATGCGCCATATCGTCATGTATTAAATAGTCTGTTGTACATTCTGATTACTGGATATCGATGGTGTGACATACCACGTGGGGATATCTGGGCATCAAAAAGCTCATCGCACCGATGGTTAAAGCAATGGCGTACTGATGGAACATTTGAACATTTACAAGTGGTAAAGCTGAACCAACAAGTGACATAAATTTGTTTTGTGAAACGAAAAAAGAGTTTCATGAGCGACAAATGAAGGGGTGCTTGCGGTTCATCAACTTTGGTGCTTAAGCTATCGACAATCTGTATTCTCGTATATCTGCCCGAGCATCTACAGTTTTTGCAATACAACCCATGAATGGTGCAGCAACTACGACATCGGGGTTCGATAGTAGTCACAGCCTGAAAAGTTAGCCCGGAGCGCTTTACCGGCTACCACGGTGTCAAAGCGCAAGCGTTCTGGGGAGCAATTGACATCTCCAACACAGAATGTGCAATCCCTTAAAGGGATCAATACCTTTTCACTACCCATTGGATAAAGAAGTACCAACGCCCCTTTACGTAAGACAATGCGAAAATTATTGAACCAGGGGTTGTGGGAACGATAATGACCGGCGTAAGCTCTCCATTCCTCAGGATATTCAAATGAAAGCGTTCCGGTGTAATGCTGGTTGACGTACCAATCAGCACCATGAAATGCCTCTACAACTCGCTTACCTTCCCACCCAAAAGTCAAGAAAAACAGGGCAAAATCAGGATGTTCTACACAAAACGTGTCCTTGCCACGACGCTTCAGAGGAATCGTTTCACCCGCATACTGTAACAATAATTTCTGGTCTTGGCTTATCAGTACCAGTTGCTGCTTGTCTGCTTGGTAGACTCCTGCGTATTCATCTGCATTATTTACCAGCGTAGAGTCGGGAGGTGTCGGTACTGGTGGCAGTTCTTGATTGCGGAGAGCAGCACGTAAAAGTTTCATGGCAAATTCTGTAATATAAGCTGGCACTCCTGAGCCGTTCATCAAGACAACTGCACCTAAACCTTCGTTTAGATCAGCTATGATAAGCGCGTTAAAACCGGTAGTTTCTCCACTATGAGCAATGTGAGTATGACCGTCAACCTCATAGACAATCAGACCATAACCATAGAACAAACTCTCATGCCACGCTTTACCAATGACACGCTGGGTCATCAGGTTAAAACTGTCTTCAGATAGAAGGCGAATCCCGTCTCCCTGCCCATGATTCAAGAGCATACGCAGGTAGATTGCCATATCCATAGCACAAGAGGCAATGCTCCCAACACCAGTACCATATTCAACCCAAGGCGCTGGTACAAGGGGATAGTTGATATGGAATGGACGGTTGTCGTAAATGCTTTGGTATCCAACTGCAGCACGTGTACGAGTTTGGGGCGTAATTGCTGCTACAGTTGCCTTCATCCTTAGAGGGTCAAGAATATGTGATTGGATGATGTGAGGATAAGGCTGACCTAGTAAATCTTCTAGGAGAAATCCTAACGCCTTGTAGCCCACATTTGAATAATGGAAATGTTTACTAGGTGGATAAGCTGCTTCTGTATTACGCAAAGCCCAAACTTCATAACGGGAGTCCGGTATCTTTGAGTATGTGCCAATAATCCCGGCAGTGTGACTCATCAAATGGTGAACCGTAATTGGCTCGTAAGTTGATTGCACCTGAAACCAGGGAAGATACTCCTTAACGGGCGCGTGCAAATCAAGTTTTCCCGCTTCGTATTGCTGTAGCAGGGCAATACAGGTAAAGGATTTGCCAATCGAGCCGATTTCAAATAGGGTATCAGGGGTAATGGGAGTTTGGGCTGACAAATCAGCGTAGCCATCCGTAGTAAGATGGAGTAGTTCAGAGCAATTAGTTAATGCCACTGCAACGCCTGGTATGTTGGCAAGCTGCCTATGCTGTTTGATAAACTGTTCTAACCGCTCAAATGCTGCTTGAAACTGAGTCATGTGGTTGTTTCCGAGCTTAGCTTTGAATAGTATGAAGTTTCTCTTGAAGAAGTGAGACTTTTTAACACAACTTTGTACTATATAAGCCTCAGTTAGACGTAAGTTCCACAAGGAAACTGTCAAATCTGGATACCTAAAATTGAGGGTTTTTTGGAAAGCGCTGACAGGGTTTTTGTTAACCCTCAATATAGCTTACAACACACTCTCTTGCAATGCGTCCGGTGGTATTGCCGTTATTCTCTTAGCGGTGGTGATATCAAACTTTTGGAAGAGTGTAATGCAGTCCTAAACATTTGTAACTGGGGAGCATCCCAATTTGGCAAAAATAAAGTCCGAAAAATTATTCGCGATTGCATCACTGCCTATTAATAAAGTACCTCCAAGACAGCTTTATACCTGATATCTTGCATATATCAGGATAAACACTGAATATGTAACCTAGCGTTATAAAGAATCATATAATCAATACCTTCGCCAAAAAAAGAGTATGAAGAGGGAGGGCTAATGTAGTAGAGTTATTGTCTTCCAAAACGACAACTCAAGAGCTACATACAGCCCATGTACGACATACTAGCACTGCTGCAATGCCTACTACCAGAAATTAAAGTGACAACGATACGGCAAATGAACCAAATTATTATGGCGATGTTAGCTATGAGCGGCCGAGTTACGATGCTGGGAATATCACGTTGGACTCTGATGGGTGGCAGTTATCGAACAGTGTTTAGATTCTTTCATACAGTCATACCGTGGGCGACAGTGTTCTGGCTATTTTTTCGACGGCATCTGTTTTGTCCAGAAGATGAGTATTTACTAGCAGGGGACGAGGTAGTAATCACGAAAGCAGGCAAAGAAACATATGGGTTGGATAAGTTCTTTTCCAGTTTAATGAACAAACCCATATCAGGACTATCGTTCTTTACATTATCATTAGTAAGTATCAATACCTTCGCCAATTTACGAGGGTGAGTTAATGTATCCACTCCCTTTTTTCTGAGGCTTGGCAAAAACAATAAGTCCTAAAAATTCCTTCAAGGTTTCCCGCAAGGTTTTTTTAACGTATTGCCCGCAGTATCAAGGGTTTGAGAGTCTAAGCTACGTTGTAAGCTAAATGTTCATGTATAGGTCATTTTGCCAGTTTTGCCAAAATTTTTGTAGGCTCTTATTTTGGCAAAGGTATTGTAAAAATACCATATAGTTACCAAACTCCTGAACTGGCCAGTGGGTACAACAGTGACATTCTATGTATAATGATAATCACTTGAGTATGGAGGTTGTCCAAAGTCCAATCATTAACCGCTACGAGTTTGGTTTAAACATTTAACAACAGTTTGATAACACCTCCCCATTGAGCTCTCATTTCTGACACTTCCATCGGTTTTACATGAGCTCGTTCAGTATATTCTCTAAATCCTCTTCAGATAAATGTTTTAATTCTTCCATGATTTGAATTATCTCTCCGTCACTTTCCCGATCAACTTGCACATCTTCCCGATCAACTTGTAATTGTGTAACTGCTAAGGCTAGACCTTCCACAGTGGGTGTTTCTAGTATGCTTCGCACGGGCAGCTCTACTTGGAAGGCATCACGCACCCGAGAAATAACTTGGGTGGCTAGTAAGGAATGCCCTCCTAGCTCAAAGAAGTTGTCGTAGATTCCTACCTGTGTAAGACCTAAAACCTGAGCCCATATCTCTGTAATCGACTCTTCTACCGGAGTTCGAGGAGCCACGAAAGCCTTTGACAGTTCTGGTCTTGCTATTTCCGGTACCGGAAGTGCACGGCGATCCACTTTGCCATTTAAGGTCAGTGGTAGGGCGTCCAGCATTATGTAGGCGGAAGGAATCATGTACTCTAACAGCTTCTGCTTTAGAAAGCTGTATAATTCACTAGCCGTGGGGGTCAACTCCTCGTTAGGGACGACATAGGCTACTAAGCGCTTGCAGCCGATTATATCCTCCCGCAATATGACAACATTCTGCCGCACGGTGGGGTGTTGACTTAGCACCATCTCGATTTCCTGCGGCTCAATGCGAAAGCCACGGATTTTTATTTGGTGATCTAGGCGACCAAGATACTCAATGCTGCCATCTGGTAGGTAACGGGCTAAATCCCCGGTTTTGTAAAGTCGTGTGCATGGCTCGTTGCTGAAGGGGTTGGGAATAAACTTTTCAGCTGTTAAATCGGGGCGATTGAGATAGCCGCGAGCTAAGCTGACACCACCAATGTGTAGTTCTCCTGGTACTCCAATGGGAACCGGATTTAGGTGTTGATCCAGCAGGTAAATTTGGGTGTTGGCGATCGGGCGACCTATAGAAGGATGTGTTGACCAGCAATCTGGAATTGACTCTAGTGTATAAGTTGTAACTACATGGCTCTCAGATGGTCCGTATTGATTTTGTAAGGAACTGTTTGGCAACCGTTTGAATAATTTGATGATGGGTGTAGTTACTTGTAATTGCTCACCAGTACTAACAACATCTTTAAAGTTTATGTAAAGTTGCTCCTGAGAACTGTATTCCTGAGCCAGCTGCTGTAGCACGACAACGGGTAGGATGAGCTTTTCAACAGCGGTGTCCAAGAGAAAGCGTGCTAAACCTGCAACATCTAGTTGCAATGTTTTTGAAATTAAGAATAAAGTGCCACCAGAACACCAGGTAGAAAAAATCTCATGGAAGCTATTATCGAAGCTCATTGAGGCGAATTGTAAAGTCCGTGTTCCTCTGGATAGTTTGGCAAAATGCCAATTTAGTAGATTTGTAAGGGAAAGGTGGGACATACCGATTCCTTTGGGCTTTCCCGTTGAACCTGAGGTGTAGACTACGTAAACTAAGTTCTCAGGCATCACCCCGTTGGCAGGATTTTCCCTGCTTAATCCGGCAATGTCCTCCCAGCTTGTGTCTAAGCAGACTACCTGTGCTTCGTAATTGGGAAGTTTTTTGACCAATCGCTGCTGGGTTACCAGCACTGAGACTTGAGTATCTGCTAATATGAAGGCTAAATGTTCTTTCGGATACAGGGGATCTAAGGGCACATACACCCCCCCTGCCTTGAGGATGCCCAGTATTCCCACCACCATCTCCAGCGATCGCTCCATGCAAATACCCACTAGCACTTCCGGTCCCACACACAAAGTTCTCAGGTAATGCGCCAGTTGATTGGCTCGGCAGTTTAATTCTCTGTAGGTGAGTTGTTCTTGCTCAAATACCACTGCTACAGCATCTGGCGTTCGCTCTACCTGAGCCTCAAATAGCTCACAGATACACACATTTTTGGGGTAATTTGCCGAGGTATCATTCCACTCTACTAATATTTGATGCTGTTCTGCAGCGCTCAAAATATTCAATCTACTGACTGAGGTGTCCTGGTTATCAATAATATTTTTTAACGTGGTCTCAAAATTTTCAGCAAGGTGTTTAATGGTCTCAAATTGAAACAGGGCAGTATCATAGTAAATTTCTACTAAGAAAGAATCAGCCAACCGAACACAGGATATTTTGACTTTGAATACCCCTGTAGGACTATAATGTCTGCAAATGCAGAATGATACATTAGAGTCTAAATATTCCAACGATAGATCTTCAAATTCAAAACAGATAGGAAGTGATGAATGAGCAAAGGCATTTTGCGTTTCACCTAATTGCTCTTCCCAGCTTAGATCACCTTGACACTCATAAACCTCTAAAATAGCTTGATTGACTTTTTCCAAAACTTCAGTAAACTGAACATCATTTTCAAGATGACAATGAATAGGTAGCCATCTAGTAAAAAGCCCTAGTGCTGAGTGTAACGCTTTATAGTTTCTACCATGAAAAAGAGTGTTTATGATTATGTCCTGCTGCTCTGTAAAACGATACAGCAGAATGTACCAGCATGATAGAAGCAATACAAATGTAGAAGTGTTATACTTTTGCACAATTGTGTCAATCTTTGCGATTGAAGCAGAATCAATCATCACGGATAGAGAATCTGGAGAAAATACAGGTTTTTCAAACAACTTTCCTTCACCAGGAAGAATCAATTCAGGAAAATCCTTTAAATTATTCCTACTCCAATACTCTCTACCTAATTTAGTGCTTTCTGTTTCAATTAACTCATTTTGTAATTCGGAGTAATCTGCGTATTGTATTACTTCACCCAGCGGCTTATTTCCATGCAAGTATGTAGCATAGTGACAACTAATTTCACGAATTAGATTTTTGAATGTCCATGTATCAGCACAAAGAAACGGCAGACTGACAAGCAGGATATGCTTTTGTCTTGATAAAACATATAGATGTATGTGCAAAGGCAGTTCTTGTTCAAAATGAAACAAAATTTGCCTTTGTTCTCGAAAAAGCTCTTCTAGTTTAGCTTCCTGCTCCTGCTTTTCTAGGTTCTCATGACTCAGATCAATAACGTTAAATGATAAACTATTATTATTTGAAATTACCTGTAGTAGGATATTGGATTCTGGCTCTAAGCGGAAGGTGGTGCGGAGAATCTCATGTCGAGCAACAACTTTCTGTAAAGCTTTACTAACGATATCTTTTTTTAACTCCCCTTCCACAATTACAGCACACACAGAACGATAGATTAGGCTATCCTTATGCCATAGCCATAAATGTTTCTGCTGTGGTGAAAGCCTATAACATTCCATCTTCTCTTTTTTCATTAGATTATCCTTACTTTCAACGTGTGTTATACCCTATATAGAAATAATAAACGTAGCTTTTTAGTTAGCCATTCTATCAATTTATAAGATAGGATTTGAACTCACTCATGATGCAGGGTTATTTCATTCTAAAAAGTTGCTTGAGTGTGTTTAAGTCAAAAGAACATAATCGTTAAACTTGAGCCATATTTTCCAACCTACGGTCACGATATAGATTCAAAGCGAAGTTACGAGCCTAAGCATTAATCTGCAGTTGAGGAATGGTGCGTATCCTTGACATATAGAAATCCGCGCATCATTTGTAAAAAATCACAGTTGTTGATACTCTAACCATAGGTAGTACTGATAAAGTGCATGGCGGTACTTATGGAAGAGTTGATAGAATTCAATCAAGCCAACCCAGATCCTAGATAACTGAAACGGGCACTGGTTATAAAAATGGTGATGCAAAACTATGCTATTTCGACTATTGGAAATATTTTAGAAGTTTCTTTAGGCTTTGTAAGTAAATAGAAACACGTATTTGCAGAACAAGAAATCGCAGGACTTAAGCTCAAATATAAAGGCTCGAGTGCTTATCATCCGAAGAAGCGTGCGCTCGCCAACAGGCAAGTTGGTGGTTGCGCGTAGCGCAACCATCATTTTATAATCGTCGGTTAAATCGTGATTTTTCTAACATATTTGGTATTAGAATGATGGTTTTTCATATTAGCTATAAGGCTTTCTATGATTTCCATCAAAAAACATTGCCGCAACGATTGCAGTTGTAATAATTTCTGCATCGGTCATTTCTGTCCGGCAGTCTTCTTTGTGAGCAATTGCCTCCAGCACGCTTCGCGAACGTCTTGAGCATATCTTCAATGATAGCATAGACAACAATAGTTTTATTTAACATCAGCCCCTCCGATTTTTCCTCTGGAAGGCATTTTATTGCTTTACTAACCAATGCGATCACCTGGATACATAACTAGCAACTTGAGTTACTAAGTACCTGCATCCTTCATAAGTGTAGACAGCTTCACGAGATGTGCCTCCCGAGAAAGAGGTACTATCGATGGCTCTCGAAGTTCTGAACCAGTGTCCTTTATCCTCTCAATTTCTGAAGATATTTCAGCAATTGTAAGCATTTCAAACAAGTGGCACAGAGGTAACTCAACTTGAAAGATTTCTCTTAATCTAGAAGCAAGCTGAATACCCAGCAGAGAATGCCCCCCTAAGTCAAAGAAGTTGTCGTGGATACCTATTTGCTTAATGTTAAATAATTCTTGCCAGATGTTGGCAACAGTTTGTTCAAGCTCATTGCGAGGGGCAACGTAAACATTTGGCAAATTTGGTCTTGGATGACGCGAAGATGAATTTCTTTTTGAATGTTCCGTGTTTTGTAGAGAATCAAGTTTAACCCAATGATTAATTCTGGTTTGCAAATCTCCAGTTGAGATAATGATCTGATTTAATAGGCTTGAGAACAAAGCACGCTCAAAAGCTTCTATCCCTTCTTCAGGTGTTACAGCCAATTCAACCACAGTGGTTCCAACAGAAGCGGTTTGTTCTTTTTTTCCAAATTGCCAACCATCCCAATTCATACTGATCCAGGGTATAGTACTTATCTGATTGTGCTTGTGAGCGAAAGCATCCATAAATACGTTTGCTGCTGCACAAGCACTAAACCCTAATCCTCCCAAGATAGATGATAAGGATGACAGCAATACACAAAAATCAAGCTTTTTTCCCTGCAAAACTTTTTCGAGTACAAATAATCCCCGCACTTTCGGCTGATAGTGTAACTCACATTCAGATCGACCTATCTTTTGAATAGAGCAAAGAGAATTTTCGCCAACAATTCCTGCTGCATGGATAACACCATGAATTTCCCCAAAAAGCTCATATGCCTGAGCAATAACTTTTTGCATTTGTTCCTGATTGGCAACATCTGCGCTGACAACCATGACTTCTGCACCTAACTCTTCAATTATCTGCAATTTCTGGATCTTGCGACTCACACCATCGAGCTCATCATGTGTCTCTAGCCATCGTTGCCACTCGTCTCTCTCGGGAAAGGTTGAACGCCCTGTCAGTACAAGTTTAGCTCTGACTGTTCGTGCTAAGTACTCCGCCAACAGAAGACCGATGTTTCCTAGTCCACCTGTAATTAAGTAAATTCCTCTCTGCCTTAACCGTGTTGTCCTATCGCTCGGAGCCTCCAATCGCTTTGCTTCAAAAGTTTGCACCCATCGATGATTTCTACGATAGGCAATAGTTAAGTCAAAAGGTTCTGTATAAAGTTCTGCTATGATTTGGTTTACTAGTTTCTCCTCCTGTTTACTTCCTGATTTGGGAAGAATAACGTCAATACTCTGGCAAGTTATATAGGGATGTTCTTGCGGGATGACCTTATAAAGTCCTAATGCTGTCGTCTTTTCTGGGAATAAAACTTCCTCTCCAGTTACTTCACATATACCGTTTGACAAGACCCTGATTTGGAGAGCATCAATCAAGCGTTGCTTTCTTAATGCCTGTGTCAGAAAGAGTAAGCTATAGAAACCTAAATTCTGACATTTCTCAAAGAAATCAACTCCTGAGTTTACAGTCTCATTAGCTGTAATACTCCATAAATGAACAATCACTTTTGGGATCTT
Organism: Scytonema sp. PCC 10023; assembly: GCF_963920835.1. Classification (NCBI taxonomy): domain Bacteria; kingdom Bacillati; phylum Cyanobacteriota; class Cyanophyceae; order Nostocales; family Scytonemataceae; genus Scytonema; species Scytonema sp. PCC 10023. The sequence continues at coordinate 3,568 of NZ_CAWUDP010000158.1, read as the reverse complement.
GCCAAGTTCGTAAAGTTCTTTGATTAACGCATCATGTTCATTGGATTGTTCAGGATTAATGCTGTACTTATTCTCACTTAGCTTAACAAACTGTTTACCTATCGTTACAGTAATTACATTCTGGTTTTTTTGTTCCAGTTGTTTTACTATTTGGGCACCCAAGCCAAAGGTATCGATAAATACCAGCCACCATTGCTTTTCATCTACCAAATTTCTCTGCTTAGATATCTGTGACTGTGCAGAGCGCTTCCAGGAAGGAATATAAAACCAATCTGCAATATCTGGTTTTTTACTTGATAAGAACTGGAAAGTATCGATGTTGCTTATCTGCTTTTGAGGTTCAATCCAGTAACGCTGACGCTCAAATGGATAAGTAGGTAAGGGCAAACGTTGTCGTTGCTCTTGAGTATAAAAGCTGGGCCAGTCTATTTGCACTCCCATCAGCCAGAGTTGACCTAATGCCTTCAACAAAACTTCTACATCTGACTGTTGCTCCTGTGGATGGCGTAACGAAGAAATCACAACCTGCTCACCTTGTTGATGTTGCCGCGCTAATGTACTCAACATCTGTCCTGGACCAATTTCCAGCAGGATTCGCTCTGACTGATTTAACAACTTAGTAATCCCTTCGCTAAAGCGGACTGGTTGCCTGAGTTGTTGCGCCCAATAGTTTGGGTCTGTCGCTTCTGCTGTTTTGATCCAAGTACCACTGATGTTGGACACAAAGGGAATGTTGGGAGCTTTTAACTTGACTTTGTGTAAATGCTCCAAGAATGGCTTGATAATTGGTTCCATCATGTGGGAATGAAAGGCATGGGAAGTTTTGAGACGACGACAAACAATACCTTTTTCAGCAAGTGTGTCTTGCAATTTCTCCACAACCTCTGTTTGACCCGAGACTACGCAGAGAGACGATGCATTGAACGCGGCTATGGAGAGTTGCTTGCCCAGCAGTGGTCGCACTTTTGCCTCGGGAAGTGGAACTGCAAGCATAGCACCATGGGGTAGTTGCTGCATGAGTCTTCCTCGTACAACAACCAGCGTTAATGCGTCTTCCAAGGAGAAAACCCCAGCTATGCACGCAGCTACATATTCTCCAATGCTGTGACCAATCATTGCTTCCGGATGCAAACCCCAACTCATCCATAATCTGGCTAGGGCGTACTCAATAATAAATAGCGCTGGCTGTGTGATAAAAGTTTGATTCAGCTGTTGCGCTGCTTCTTGTATATACTCCTTGTTGGGAAAAATTATATCCCTGAGATCAAGACCCAAATGCGGTTTTATGTACTCTGCACAAAAATTGACCTGTTCACGAAAGACTGATTCAAGCTGGTAAAGCTCTAACGCCATATTTACGTACTGAGCGGTTTGTCCTGGAAACATAAAAGCGATAGACCGATGAGTACGTTCTTCAAAGACTGTTAGAACTCGTTTTGGATCTTGGGTAACGAGCGTGCTCACAGCATCATTAATGTCGTGGCAAACGAGCATTCGTCGGTAAGGGAAAGTTCTTCGACCCACTTGGTAGGTATAAGCAATATCCGCCAGATTAATATCAGAATGCTTCTTGAGATGGTCAGTCAGATTTACAGTCAAAGTTTCTAGAGCCGAGCTTGTTTTAGCAGATAGCACCAATAAATGCCAAGGTCTGGATTTGCTTGAGCTTTCAATAATAGGGGCTTCTTCTAAAACCACATGTGCATTAGTACCACCAACGCCAAAAGAACTAACCCCAGCCCGACGGATGTGTTGATCTACTTTCCACGGAGAAAGAGAGCTTTTAACATAAAAGGGACTGTTTACGAAATCAATCTTAGGATTAGGCTGCTTAAAATGCAAGCTAGGGGGCAACGATTTGTTTTTAAGCATCAAGACAGTCTTGATTAAGCTTGCAATACCAGCTGCTGCATCCAGATGTCCGATATTCGTTTTCACGGAACCAATAGCACAAAAGTTCTTTGCCTCAGTACTGGTGCGAAAAGCTTGTGTCAGTGCAGCGATTTCGATAGGGTCACCCAACGACGTACCAGTCCCGTGTGCTTCCACATAAGTGACAGTCTCTGGGTCAACCCTAGCCATGGCAAGAGCTTCTGTAATCACTTCTGCCTGACCGTTTACACTGGGTGCTGTATAAGCAACTTTTGAAGAACCATCATTATTGACAGCCGAACCTTTAATAATTGCATGAATGTAGTCTCCATCAGAGATAGCATCTGCCAGACGCTTTAAAACAACAATTCCCACCCCATTACCTCTCACAGTTCCTTGTGAGAGGTAATCAAAGGCTTTGCAGTGCCCATCAGGAGAATAAATTCCTCCTTCTTGATAAAAATAACCGATTTTTTGTGGAACTACTATTGAAACTCCACCAACTAAAGTCATGTCGCACTCACCATTTAGCAGGGTTTGACATGCTAGGTGAACAGCAACTAATGAACTGGAACAGGAAGTTTGAACATTGACACTTGTGCCCTTTAAGTTTAATTTGTAAGACACAAGCGTAGGTACAAAATCGCTGCTATTTCCAATCCTAATTTGCATATTACTAACTGATTGGATGAGGCTACGATTCGAGGTAAGGTTATTCAAAAAGTAAGTATTAATCCCTACGCCAGCATAGACACCAATTTTGCCCTCATACCTTTCAGGATCATAGCCAGTACTTTCAAGGACTTCCCAAGCACACTCCAGAAAGAGGCGGTGTTGTGGATCCATGATTTCGCATTCTCTGGGATTGAAGCCGAAGAATGAGGCATCAAACAATTCTATGTTTTCAAGGACACCGCCTGCTTTAACATAATTGCGCTCTTTTAGAGTAGACAGGTCAACTTCTGAAACCTCCAATTCTGAATCAGAAAAAAAAGAGATTGTTTCTACCCCATTTTGCAGATTTTGCCAAAATTCATCAATATTTTTAGCTCCTGGAAAACGACCAACAATACCGATGATAGCTATGTCATTAGATCCATCGAATGTACTTAAATTGTTCATTTTAAACTACTCACTCTTTTTTGTTACTTGATTGGTTTGTCTAAATTGCCTTCTTTGTCTCATTGCTTCCCTACGGAACTCAGTTCGCTTCAAACTTTGTTCAAAAGAAGGTTGTTCAACTCGTTCTTTGTTTAAGTATTCACTTAGAGAATTGATGGTTGGATATTGGAATAATTCAATGATTAAAATATCCCTTGTCAAAACTTCTTGTAGTTTGTTATGTACCTGAATGATGAGCAACGAATGACCACCTAGATCAAAGAAATTATCGTAAATACCTACTTTCTCTAAGTGAAGCGCCTCTTGCCAAACAGCCGTGATGGTGCGCTCCATTTCGTCTCGAGGCGCGACATAAGCTTCTTGCATCTCAGCCCGTGCTAAATCAGGTACGGGCAATGCCTTGCGGTCTAACTTACCGTTAGGTGTTAGTGGTAGTGTCTCCAGAATCACAAATGCCGAGGGCACCATATATTCTGGTAGCTTGTTCTTGAGAAAACTACGTAATTCCTTGCTGGCAGGTTCTGAAGGTAAATTGGTAACGACATAAGCTACCAAACGCTTCTCACCAGGGGAG
>NZ_CAWUDP010000157.1:0-16576 GCF_963920835.1 Scytonema sp. PCC 10023 | reverse complement strand
AATCTGAAATGGTTTCCAAGGCTATGTAATATTTGCCTATACTTTCACCAACTATGACATGTCTCTACATACAAGACTGCGTTACGTGTCGTGTGTACAACTAATGACGAACGCTACCTTGGTCTGCAAATACAGCCGGTCCAGCTGTCACTACAACAATTTTATCTGGATACAGTAACTCACGGGCTGCTTGATTGACTTGCTCAAGGTTGACTGCTTGAATTTTTTCAGTACAATGGCGCAATTCCTCTTTATCTAGCCCGTACACTTCATTCATCAGAATTTTATGTGTTAATTCCTCTGGATCTGCCAGGGATATGATGTAGTTGCTGATCAAGATGCGTTTAGCTGTCTCTACTTCCAGTTCAGTGACGCCTTTTTGATGAATTTCCTTGAGCAGTTCGCGGGTACTGGCGATCGCCTGACCGGTATCTTCTGGGCTGGTTTGCATCTCAATCAAAAATGTTCCAAAGTTTGTTCCCGCAAGGAAGTTGCTGTATATTCCGTAGGTTAGCCCAAGGCGATCGCGCACTTCTGCTCCTAGCCGACTCGATAAAGTATCGCCGCCCAAAATCTGATTCAATACCTGAGCTGCATAAAAGCGGGGATCTTTGCGGTTAATCGCTGTGTTACCCATGTAGGTAATCGCTTGAGCTTTACCCGGAAGAACAGAGTTGACGCTCACAACTTTTTCTGGTATTATATTCGCTGGATACTTCAAAGTTGGTGGTTCACCACTTGCTTTCCAGTTACCAAACTCACTTTTTATAAGTGCTTTGACTTGCTCTGGAGCAAAATCTCCTACCAGCGCTAAAACTGTCGTATCTGGACGATAATGTTTTGTCTTAAATTCAATAACATCCTTACGGTTAATCCGTCGCAAACTTTGCTCTGTTGGAAATGTATGTAAGGGATGTTTTTTCGGGTAAACCGATTGTACAAAAGTTCTTTCTGCCACTTCTGAGGGGTCATCTAACTCATGCTTCAAGCCAGTCAAGGCGTGTTTGCGAGTCAGTTCTAACTCTTTGGTGGGAAAATTAGCATTTTTGACAACATCTGCTAATGTCTGAATCAGAATCGGTAAGTCAGCCGCCAAGCTATCAGCTTCAATCCGCACACCTTCTCGATACGTTTCAAACTCAAGGCTTGCTCCCCGATCTTCTAAGGTTTTGGCAACAGTTAAGACGTCCTTTGTTTTTGTGCCATTCATTAAGTTTTCTGCGACAACAGACGCCAGTCCAGCTTTATCTTCTGGGTCAAATTCCTTACCAGCTTTGATGTAACCAGAAAGTGTCACTGTGGGAGTGCTAGTGTCGGAAACGAGCAATACCCGTAAACCGTTAGATAATGTAAATTTCTCTGGTAGGGTATGACTTGTAGGAACAGTTGTCAAATCTACGGTGGGTAGGTATTTTGCCACTTCCTGTGTATTCACAGCACCTGAGGCAAAATTTTCCGTGTTGTGTTTAGAGTTCGTCTTCTCAGTATCCTCCGTTGCTTTGACTTGAGTTGGCTTAAAAAAGCCCACTGTACGTGCTTCCCCTTTGAGGTATTTTGTTGCGACACGCTGCACATCCGCCGCCGTTACTTGGCGAATAGCTGCTAAGTATTCTTCTGTATACCGATAATTACCTGCAGTTGTTTCGTCATTACCCAATTGCAACGCCAGACTGGTGATATCACGGTTCCCCAAAATCACAGACGCTTCCAACTGCGCCTTGGCTCGATTCAGTTCTTCTATTGTGACTCCTTTTTGTGTGAGTTTGGCGATCGCACTTCTAAGAACTGAGTCAATTTTTTTCAAGTCTTGATCGGGATCAGCCGTTACTGACAACTCATACCAGCCTGATTCAAGCAAGCTAATCACAGAAGCGGAAACATCACTCGCTAAACCAGATTCTACCAATACCTGCTCAAGGCGAGAATTCCGTCCGTCTGTTAATATACGATCCATCAAATCCAACGCTGGCACATCTGGATGATTTACATCCGGTAACGGATATACTGCGTGCAATAACGTTCCAGCTCCTGGTTCCCTCAGAACAATGGGAGTCCTCTGTTTTGATTCTTTACTCCTGAGTTCTGACTCTTGACTCCTGAGTTCTGACTCCTGAGTTCTGACTCCTGAGTTCTGACTCTTAGGTATTTTCCCAAAAATTTCTTTAACGGCTTCGAGGGTTGGTTCAGTTTGGAAATCTCCAACAATGACTACAACCGCATTATCAGGAGTGTAAAAATTATCATAGTACTTCCGCACCTGCTCTAAATTAAACTTTTGCACATCAGCTTCCGTACCACCAACAGGTAACCCGTAAGCATGGTTGGGAAACGCCGCTTGCATGACAGCGCGGCTGAGGCGGTACTCAGGGCTATTTTCGTAACCTTGCAACTCGGAAATCACAACTCGCTTTTCGCTTGCTAGTTCCACAGAATCAATCACAGCATTTTGCATTCTGTCTGCTTCTAGCTCCAACAAAGCTGTGAGCTTATCGCGCTCTGCTGTATTGTAGTATGCAGTTTGGTCATAACTCGTGAAAGCGTTTGAGTCACTGCCCAAAGCACTTAACAATCTTCCAAATTGAATTGGACGATTTTTTGTGCCTTTAAACATCATGTGTTCTAACTGATGAGCAATGCCATTTAATCCAGGTTCTTCGTTACGTGATCCCACTTTGTACCATACCTGCACAGTCACCACTGGGTTGGAGTGTACTTCTCTAGTGAGAACAGTCAGACCATTGTCCAAGACTGTTTTGCCAACATTTTCTATCAACGGAGGTATTGTTTTCTTTGATACGATTATTTTATCTGAGTTTAACCACGTGGAAGCGGTTGTTATCTTGCTAAAAGAAGATGCATCTCCAAGCAACAACACCGTCATCAACCAAAAACTTAATAATAACAAAGGAAAACGATATCGATGCAATTTACGCAACACAGGCATGAATTTTACTAGGCAAACTGTAAATAAAATTACAGATTTTTTCTTGAATATAGTTGAGTTTCTCTGAGTCTGGTGTGATGTCAACAAGGCTACAGAGAAGAAAAATTTATTTTACAGACAAAAAATTTTAACTTCAACTATTCAACTATGAAAGTGTTGCTAATACACGGATGAATTCCAAGGGCAAACCATCAGGATCTGCAATAAAAGCTACTTCGTAAAGATGATTACCTATTTGCTGCTGTGTAGGTTCTAAAAGAATTTTCAGTGGTTCTAACAGTTCAGAATTATTTTTTGCTAAAACCAAAAAGTTTTCTTTTAAATTTGTTAACCAACTCGGTAAATCTGATGTGATCTCAGTCAAATCAAATGAGAGATGGTAGTACCCCACATAGTGTTCATCTCCAAAGGCATCTGGAGCAGGTTTTGGTTGAGGAATTTGGATAAGTTCAATTCTGCCGTTGAGTCCTTCTAGCCAACAAGCAAGAGTGTAGCCTGTTGTGAAGCGCTCGCAAACGCTAAACCCTAGCTGTTCGTAGAAGGCGATCGCCCGATGAATATTTGCTGTACGAATCGAAGCGTGATGCATAATTTTAATTATAAGTCATCAGTCATTAGTCATAACTTCTAAAAATTTAGACTAATGACTTTTGACCAATGAGCTTTACTCAAATAATCTGAAATACGGATAGCGCACTGGCACACCAGGCTCTTTTTCCAAATCGAAATTTATCACTTCCCAACAGGGATCTTCCGAAGAATCAGGGCTAAACTCTACAGGCAAACCATAAAGTCGCGCCGAAGTCATCTCCTGCTGTCCAGAACGCCAAGGCGTGCTACGCTCTAGGTAACCACTCATCAACTCTTGATAGCGTCTGGCAATGATCACCCGTGTTGCTCGGTAGCCTTGGGTATAGAGCTTGTCTAGTGCTTCGTGAATTTCAAACCGAATGCCATCGGGATGAGTATGCTGCCGATACCATTCGCTATTCCATCTTCGCCAATGACGCCCTGATTGTAGGTGGAGTAATTCTCCACTTTTCGGATTAGCTTCAAAAGCGCCGTGACGTGGACATAAATACGTGTCTGTTAGTGTCAAAGCCGGGATTGTTTGGCGGCAGTGGGGACACTGAATTTCTGGACCGAATATAGGGTACTGCAAGCCTGGATTCATCATGAAGTGCGTACAAACATATTTTTGTCTCCACCAGTAATATTGGTTCCTTTTACACTTCTGCTCCACCTCACTCCGGTACTGACTTACTGCTGCCCTTGATATTCAAGACTGTAGACCATGATATCCTGGTGAATGCGACCTACCAAGGTTGGAGTTTCTCCAGTGTTCCTGGGTACCACATCTCTATTCTACCGTGTCTATCGCTTCCTACTGGTCTTCTCCTGATATTTCTCAAGCTGCTTTCATCGCTGCGAACGCTGTTGTTATGGGTTCGGTAAAAATTGCAGCAGGCGTCAGCATATGGTACGGAGCAGTTGTCAGAGGAGATCTGGAAAGCATAGAAATTGGCGAATGTACAAACATTCAGGATGGAGCAATATTACACGGTGATCCGGGTAAACCTACGGTATTAGAAGATCATGTTACCGTAGGGCATCGCGCTGTCATACATTCCGCTTATATTGAACGCGGCAGCTTGATCGGGATTGGTGCAATTGTTCTAGATGGGGTACGGGTGGGGGCTGGTAGCATTATTGGTGCAGGTGCAGTCGTTACTAAAGATGTACCACCTTTATCGCTTGTTGTAGGCGTTCCTGGGAAAGTTCTGCGCCAAATCTCACCAGATGAAGCAGCAGAACTCATCGAACACGCCCAACGTTACAAAAAGTTAGCCGACTTTCATGCTGGCAAGGGTACGGATATCGGGTTTACGGTACCTGAGTGAGAGAAACGTGGAAAATGTAAATATTCTTTACATTTTATTTGGGAAAATTCACCACTTCAGTTAAAAATAAAAATGATAGTAGTTGACAAAACTTTAATCTCTACATAACACAGGGGTTGTAAATATGGACATTGATATGCGTGTAGCAATTGTTTTAGCACCAGTTCTGATTGCTGCTAGTTGGGCTGCGTTTAATATTGGTGCTGCTGCTTTAAATCAACTACAAAACTTTTTGAATAGAGAAGCCTAGAATCAAATTATCACCATAAATATTTAACCGACTGTTTTTAATGATACGAGCAGTCGGTTTTATTTTTACCACCCAATCCACGGGGATTGGGGACGCTTATACCAGAATCCCACGGCTTTAAGCCGTGGGAGCGTCAATGAAGAACTTAGTACTCAGAACTCAGTAGTCAGAAGACAGTAGTCAGAATAAAAAAAGGATACAAGCCCCCGTGGCGGTTATGGGAAAAAAGAAAGATATATTTCATGTCCAAGGCACATTTTCCAACGCGCGGTTATGGGGATCTATTCTGGGTTCTATGTTCTGTGTTCTGCGTTCTTTTTAAATTTTCCTCACCTTAACCTCCTGACTATCTTTCGTGGATATCGACTCCTTACTTCAACCGTTCCAACACTTTGGCGTCCATCTTGGATTGGAACGCATTGTTAAACTACTGGCAAATCTTGGAAATCCCCATCATCAAGTTCCGATTATTCATGTTGCAGGTACTAACGGTAAAGGTTCCGTCTGTGCCTATCTTTCTTCTATGCTTACTGAAGCAGGTTATCGCACAGGACGCTACACCTCACCTCATTTGGTTGATTGGACAGAACGCATTTGCCTCAACGAACAGCCCATTTCTTCTGAACAATTGTGCCAAGTATTACTGCAAGTGCAAGCGGCGATTGATCCAGAAGAAGAGCCACCAACGCAGTTTGAAGTCATTACCGCAGCAGCTTGGTTATATTTTGCACAACAGCAAGTTGATGTGGCAGTGATAGAAGTTGGACTGGGAGGACGTTTAGATGCAACCAACGTGTGTTCGCAACCTCTGGTCACTATTATTACTTCCATCAGTTTAGACCATGTGCAAATACTTGGTCCCACAATTGCTGATATTGCTAGAGAAAAAGCTGGTATTCTCAAACCTGGATGCCCTGCTGTTATTGGAGTATTGCCACCGGATGCAGAACAAGTCGTGCGATCGCGTGCTTTAGAATTACAATGCCCTCTTATAACACCGCAGCCAGCTCGTCAAATTGACCCAAAATGGGCAGAGTATCAAACAATTCATCATACCCTCCGGGAAGCCGCCGATAGGGCGTCTACAAAATTTATTAAATACCCCTTACCGCTACAGGGGCAATTTCAGTTGACTAATTCAGTTTTGGCTTTAGCCGCTATAGAAATTCTACAAACGCAGGGTTGGCAGATTTCTGAGGAAGCTATCATTACAGGAATGGCGAATACAAAATGGCTGGGGCGAATTCAATGGATAACTTGGAGAAACCATAAATTGTTAGTAGATGGCGCTCATAACCCAGCCGCCGCCCAAGTTTTGCGAGATTATGTGGATAGTTTAACCCCACCCCCAGCCCCTAAGCGCAAGCAGAGAGGGGAGACGACTCAGCACTCTGTGAATTGGGTGATGGGAATGCTCTCAACAAAAGACCATGTGGATATTTTCAAAGCCTTACTGCGACCAAATGACCGATTGTATTTAGTACCAGTTCCAGATCATAGTTCAGCAGATCCTGGTGAATTAGCAAAACTCGCTTCATATATCTGTCCAGAATTAAGTTTTTGCTGCACTTACCCAGATTTATTATCAGCGCTAGAGGCAGCTTTTACCTCGACGGACAATTTAGTCATCTTGTGCGGTTCGCTATATTTAGTTGGGCATTTTTTAGCAACTATTGATGCTGTTTGACTTAACGCGTGTCAGCACGTCATTTGCGTGTCACCCCCTAAGCCCTGAGTCCTTACCGGAGAAAGGCATGAGGCATACTGCGGGGTGCAGAAGGAAGGATTGTAAGTTTTAATACAAAAGCAGGTTCTCTGTGCTCTGCCAGATGGTAAGACAGCCCCCAACTTATGGTATGGAGACAAATAATAGAGTGCCAACTTTATTAAATCCCCCGCAATAAGCGCGTGGGGAAACATAGCTGCCTTCTGCCTTCGTACTTCTGCCTTCTTAAAGTGACATCATGCCCTGATACTTGCCCATAATTCTCGCTTCACCCCACCCCGGCTTTGGCTAACGCAAAACCGCCCCTCCCCGCAAGCGGGGAGGGGATTAAGGGGAGCCAGCGCCGTGCGGGGGTTTCCCCCGTTGAGGCGACTGGCGTGTGGGGTAAATCAACCTGGAATAAACGTTTGAACGTGATTGTTGATACGTATGGGAGGAATGCCGCTCACCAGCGTTGGGTACTGGGGACTGGAGAGTGGGGGCTGAGGACTGGGGACTGGGGACTGGCGACAGTTATCAGTTATCAGTTATCAGTTACCAAGTACCCGCAGTACCAGTTTTCAGTTATCAAGTACCATGCTGGTACTGTTCACTGCGGCTGGTACTGTTGACTATCCCGAATCCCTAATCCCCAATCCCCTTTACAAGACGCCTTTTTCAGGAGCGCCCTGCGGGTTGTCAGAATTAGCACGAGCAAAAATTTTTTTCTACTGTCTAAAGGCTGATTTACTGAGTATTTATTAAATATATCTACTCAGTATAAAGGTTGAGTATAATTCTATCTAGCGAGTATAAAAGTAGTATAAAGTTTGAGTTATTTGGTTGAATATACTGATTTGCTAGTGGTAGAGTGGTCTCGTTAAGTTAAGTAAAGTTATTTGGAAGGTATTTCCATGCAGAAACACTACGACGAGCAGGTTAAACTAGCCAGCAGCCACGCGCTAGACGCAGTAGGAGAAGAACTGTTTCAAGAACTAACAGAAGAGGAATTACTCCTGGTTACCGGCGGCGCAGAGGGGGGACTAGGTTTTGAAGTTGGGCGAGGTGTTATAGTTGTGAGTGCAGTGGTTGCGGATGTCGTTTCGCGCGTGCCGCTTGTTGGTCCACCCCTGGCGAGTATTGTGTATCGTCCGGAGTAGGGCGTGCGAAAGAGGCAAAATTATACCTCACTCGTGCAACTTCCGTCTAACGCTCTATTAAATTAGATAAACTCCAGGGGGCATTCTGGATAAACTACACAGGGTATTACTCTACCTGACACTGCTCGAAAAGTGTCAACTGACCAGAGGAGGATTTGTGGTTAGCCTCTGGTCTAATTTTATGACCAGCCAACAGCTTACTTGTTCAATGAGAAAGCTTGGCTGGTTTTGGTTTTGGTTGATGTCGTTGACAATAGCCGCCTGAACCTTATGGCAGATTCATCTAATGTCTTACCCAGTTGTAGAAACCGACAGCTATAGCGATCGCATAGCGTGAGAATCGCGCTTAGTTGTTGTATCGTTTTTTTGCGTCATCCGCTTTTGTTCAACAAGCTAACTAACGCTTCTATCAATATCTGATTTTGCTCATCCGTACCAACCGTAATCCGCAGCTTATCTTCTAACCCAGGTTGCTTATAGTAACGCACTAAGATTCCTAGTTCTTTCAGAGCCAAGTAAAGAGACTCTGCATTTCCCTCGTGAGGAGTTGCCAAAACAAAGTTACCCTGAGAATCAAGCACTCTCCATCCCAGATTCTTCAAGTCTAGAGCTAGCTTCGTCCGCGATATTTTCACTTTATCTGCACAAGCATTTTTGTAAGCCTGATCGCGCATTGCAGCTGTACCGACTGCTTGGGCGATCGCATCAATGTTGTAACTGTCTTTTACCTTAAATAACCCCGAACCAAGTTTTGGATTTGCCACCCCAAAACCCATGCGCAAACCTGCCAACGAATACCCTTTGGACAAAGTACGTAACACAATCACGTTCTCGAATTCTTGCACCAACGGCAACGCGCTATACTCAGCAAAGTCAACGTAAGCCTCATCAATCGCCACAATTCCTGAGACTTGCTGCGCCAATTCCCGCAGATCATCTAAAGGTACCACATGACCAGAGGGGCTATTCGGAGAAGCAATAAACGTAATTGCTCCATTTGCCGCAACGAGTTCCTTGATTGGTAACTGAAAGTTAGCAGAGTAAGGAACCTCAACTACTTGGGCAGGTTGGATAGCTGCTAAAGTCCTATACAGCACGTAGGTTGGCATGGGATACACAACTTTGCGATCGCTTCCTTCTGCACAGGAGCGTATTAGCACATTCAGCAGTTCATCGCTTCCATTACCCACAATGATCCAATCTGCTGGCACTTCCAGCGCATCACTAACTGCCTGACAAAACTCTCTTGCAAATGGATCAGGGTAGCGCCGTAACCACTCACTATCTAAATTTTGCAGCACTTCCATCGCCTTTGGGGAAGGCGGATAGGGATTCTCATTTGTGTTGAGTTTGATAATTTTTGTTCCTGGTTTGGGTTGTTCACCAGGAATGTAGCCAGTCATGACATCAATGGCAGGACGGAAGTAGCTCATAGTAAATGATGGGAACTCATCAGTCGTTCCACAGGAGAAGCCACTGCTAGGTTAATCCTTGAAGTCGCTTTAGACAAGTGCCAATTCTGTCTCCAGATATCAGTCCACCGTGCGGAATGTCGAGTAATGGCTTAGTCAAATTTTTGTAGGGTGGACACTGCTACTAAAGCCCTCATGTAGTGGGCAGGATCTGACTGGCAGTGATCACCCTACGTGTGTTTATTTTTACTTTTTCAATTCTATGAGACTGACAAAAAGCCCTGATGGCGATCGCTCTCCCCAGGCTTTTATTTATGTTCAATCCTCACATTTAGTTGAATTAGGGCTGAAGTTAAGTTCAACCCCAGCCCTAACAATTGATGCTTGCTATCAAAACATAATGGGAGCGCGAGAACCTCTGTGTTTTTAACCAGGGGATGAAGCGCGACGCAAAGGGCTTTAGCCCTTTGTTTCTCTTTTCTTTTGTTGAATAAGAGCTTCAATATACTCACTAGCACTTGTTTTTTCTTTTACAGCCTGTTCGCAGACAAAGTACCAAGCTGTGTTGGTCAGAAATATTCCGTGTTGCTTCTTTAATTCTTCATGCAATGCTGGTTGATTTTTGACTCTCTTCCTGCCTTTACCTGTTGACATTCTTAGTACCGTTTAGTATTCTAATTAAAAGCTAGAAAATGAACAGGAGGTGAGTCAACTGTACAGAACAGTTCCGATAAGAGCCAGATTTACGGATGAAGAAAAAGCGTTTTGGTTAGACCAATGCCAACACGCGAATAGTTTAATTAACTGTGCCATTTATCATATACGCCAAACACATTACACACGTCTCCAAGAAATGGACAACGCATACACAACATACTGGCGTGGCGATGAGTTGCGTAGTGGGTGGAAAACGTATCAATGTAATAGTTCTTATCCAGAATTGGACAAAGTCCTTAAAGATCATCCGCATTACAAAGGTTTGGCAGCACAAGCAGCGCAACAAACCTTAAAGTCAGTCGGTGAGTCAATCACAAGTTACAACAGACTTGTTAAAGCTTACTACAAGGGTGAGGTTGATAGACCTTCTTTGCCCAAGTACCGCAAAAGGGGAGGACTGGCAGCAGTAACTTTTCCACGTCAGGCTCTCAGCTTCAAAGATGGGTACTTCAAGCCATCAATTAGCAAGGAAACGAAGCCGGACCTCATCATTGAAATCAAGTTAAAGTTGCCTGACTTCATCGATTCTGATTGGGTAAAAGAAGTGACGGTACGTCCTTGCCTTGGTCAATTTGTAATAGATTGGGTTATTGACGACGGCAAAGAACCAATCAAAGTGAATCCCAATCTTGATTACAGTCACGCTTTATCGTTTGATCATGGCGGTACAAACTGGTTGACTGGTGTCTCGACACGCGGTAGAAGTTTCATCATTGACGGGCGTAAGCTTAAAGCGATGAATCAAGGTTATTGCCGTCTTGTCGCGAAGTACAAACAAGGAAAGTCTGAGTTCTACTGGGACAGTAACCTTGACAGGGTGCAGCGCAAGCGAAACAATCAAATGCGCGACGCCATTAATAAAGCAACCAGATTCATTATCAATCGATGCTTAAACGACAAGATTGGCAACATCATCATCGGGTGGAATGATGGTCACAAAGTTGGTTCTGATATGGGTAAGGTTAACAACCAGAACTTTGTCCCCATTCCTACGGGACGACTGATTGCACGATTAAAAGAACTGGCGAGTGAATACGGAATCGTAGTCACGATTACTGAGGAGGCGTACACAAGCAAAGCGTCATTCTTAGATGGTGATAATCTCCACAAATTTGGTGAAAAACCCACATGTTGGAAGCCATCGGGTAGAAGAATAGAGCGTGGTTTGTATAAAACAGCCACAGGCTTGTTAATTAACGCGGATTGCAACGGTGCGGCTAATATAGCAAGAAAAGTAGCTACACAGCTGGGCATTAGTCTAGTCGAGGTAGGTAGGGCGGTTTTGACAACGCCACAACGATATGACTTGTTTACGCGATTAGATAAATCATATCGTAGACGTTGCCCAGATGGGCTTTTAGCCCTCGGAGCAACAACGTCTAAGAATCCCCCATGCTTCTAGCCGGGGGAGATGTCAATCTTTGACAAGTGTTAAAACTTCTTCGCTGCCATGTATAATGACTAACTTCTTACCATTTTCCTCAGATCTCACTTCCCACTCAGAGCCTGGTAAGAGTGGATGTATGGGAACAGATGTAATATTCCATTCACTTTTATTCGAGCTTGATTGAGAACCTGATGAACCGGTCTGTTGAACTTGTGGTTGCGCTTGGGAATCAGTTGTCTTTGCAAAGCTAGGGTTCTGAAACAGAAAACACAAGCTAAGCATGACAAAAGTACAAACGATTACTTTTTGAAATAAACGTTTCATGGCAAGATATTACCTTCTATCACTTTACTACCGATTACTACCGAAACCGTTGTAACAGTTGAGCTAAAGTATAGAATATCATCCCGGTCGCCCAGAGGCGCGATGCCCTCCCCGAAATTTCAATCCGTTTCGCGAAATTGTTGAAACGCTTGCTGACAAGGCTGAAATGGAATTTCAAATAGAACCAGGCGATCGCAAGGGAAAGCACTGCCCTTTGAGCGATCGCTCAGATCACTCCAAAAGCTTGGTATTCAACAGGTACGCCGTTGCGCCAGCGTCCTATGAGGGATACGCTTCTACGTATAGCCCTACAGGTACAGTGAAGTTTCTTTTGGATTAAGCTAACTTCTCGTGCTATTCCACTCGTTTGCTGCATCCTCTACAGCTTTATCTACTGTCTTCTCACCCAGCATTGCTGCTTGTAAGTTCTCGTAAATTGCCTTTTGCAAAAGTTTTATATCCTTGAGCCTGGGAGTTAATACCTCTGCTTGTTGCAGTTCTTGGGCGCTAATCACTCGCGCCTGATCTAAAGCTGAAGCGTTGGCGGGTGCGTCTTTGAAGTAGGTGTCAGCCAGCGACTTGACTGTAGACGGGAGAACGTTGGCTGCTTTGGCAAAAGAGAGCTGATTCTCGTCATTTGTGAGAAACAAGGCAAATTTGAGGGCGGCGTCGGGTTGTTTGCTGTCGCGGGGGATAACGACGTTCATCACAGCGACATTTTTCTTGCCGTTTTCACCAGTGATTTGTGGTGCAGTTGCGGAAACTTTAGCTATTGCTGGGGCATTTTTGCCAATGTTTTCAAGAAACTCTCCACCAGAAAACAGCAACGCCGTTTCTCCAGCTTGGTACAAATCTACTGCATGACGATGTCCTTGTGTCAATGTTTCTTTGGGTAGAAGCCCTTTTTTGTATAAGTCTACCCAATACTGAAACACTGCTTTGCCTTGTGGGGAATTAAAAGCTGCTTTACCCCCAGCATCTACCAAAGTCACCCCCATTTGTGCAAACGACTCTAGCACTTCACCAGCATCTTGGGGAACGAACGTCACAAAAAAGGCATATTTACCAGTTTTGTCTTTAATTTGTTGAGCCACTTGGGCTAATTCAGGGTAGGTGGCAGGTGGTTTGTTGATACCTGCCTGTTTTAATAAATCGGTGTTATAAATGGTTAGCCGAGTGGTGAGGTACCAGGGAATCCCAAAACTCTTGTCATTGAGCGTGCTAGCTTTCCAGATATTCGGTAAATATGAGGAACGCACTTCATTTGGAAGTTTTGCATCCAAATCTAACCAGGCATTTCGTCCTGCAAGTTGGGAAGCAAAATCTGGATTGAGGTTGACAACATCAGGTGGTGTTTTTGCGGAAACAGCTGTTAAAATTTTGTTCTCCATTGCCGTCCAAGGTACATCAACCCAGCTAACTTTGATACCGGGATTTTGTGACTCAAAAGACGCAATTAGGCTTTTAAAGTAGTTGGTAAATTGAGGTTGGAGTTGCATTGTCCAGAACTCAACATTTGCCGCTCCTGATGATGCCTGTTTTGTGGTATTGCTGACATTTCCTGTACCACAACTAACAATCCAACTGGTCAATACACCAAGTAACGCCCAAAGAATGAATCTTTTGAAATTTTGAATTCTAACCATCGTGCTTGTACTTTTTTATCTTGTTCAGGGTGAAGTGCTTAAGTAAGTAGGCGAGAACAAATCAAACTATGTAAAGAAAAGTAAAGTTTGAAAACTAGTTCGTAGTAAGCGCTTTAGCGCTAAAGCGCTTACTACATACCTTTAATTATTTACACCGACCTACTTATACAGAATTGTGGAGATTATAAGCTAAAACAATTTTCTTGCAACAATATCAATTCTTAATATCATTTGAAAGTTCAACAGGTAAAACTGTGGTCAGGCAATTTAAGAGTTTGTTTGGTAAATATTATCAAGGGGTTGGCATAGAGCTGTCACCGCAACGTGTAAATTTAGTTCAGCTACGCAAGCAACGCCAAGGTTTGAAACTAGAAACTTTAACATCAGTGCCGGTTCCAGAAGGTGTTTTTGTCAATGGTCAAATCACTGATTCCGCAACAATGGCGCAATTCATCCAGGAAGCGATCGCCGAAAGTAAAATCAAAGCTTTTCGTGTTGCTACCGCTGTACCAGGCCGAGACTCAATTATACGCCTTATATCCGTGCCAGCAGAGTTAGATGACAAAGAACTACAGGAGATGGTACTTAACCACGAAGCAGGTTTGTATTTACCTTATCCTCGTGAAGAAGCTGATATTGATTATCAGAAACTTGGGTACTTTGTAGATCATGATGGCATCGAAAAGGTACAGGTATTGCTAGTTGCTACTCGTAAGGAAATTACGGATAGCTTTATAGATACATTTGAGCAAGCTGGATTGCAAATTGATGTTTTAGAGATTAACAGTTTTGCTCTAATTAGGACAATCCGCGACCAATTGCGACAATACGGACCACAAGAAGCAGCAGTGCTCGTCGATATAGAATTTGATAGCACAGAAATAGCGATCGTTGTGAATGGAGTACCACAATTTTCGCGTACCGTTCCCATTGGAACGTATCAAATGCAAATTGCTATATCTAGGGCAATGAGTTTACCGGTTTCACGAGATATAGAACTTTTGTATGGAATGTCTATTCCTTCAACTTTTATAGATGATGAAGAGAAAACAGGTGTTCCTGAAATGAATCCAGGTATGACAGCGATGATGCGGGTGTTAGGAGAACTCACAGATGAACTGCGCCGTTCTATTAATTTTTATCTCAATCAAAATGAAAATTTGGAGGTAGTACAAATTATGCTAGCAGGACCAGGAGGTGGACTGGGACAAATTGATGAGTTTCTTACACAAAGATTAAGTTTGCCAACCTCTCAAATCGATCCAATCGCGGCTTTGTCATTGCAAATTGACGAAGAGAAATACCCCGTAGCCCAACGCCCCGGCTTGGCGATAGTGCTTGGTTTAGGAATGCGAGAGGCGCAATAAAAATTCAAAATTTAAAATTCAAAATTCAAAATTCAAAAAAATTATAATTGGCAGGTATCCTGCGTGTTTAGAATCTGCAAATTCAAGACGTAATATTTTAAGTAAAATGTATACCCTAGATATCAACTTTCTCAAATATCGCTCAAATTACCAGAAGAATTCTAAAAAAAAGCGAGCAGAAATATCTCTACGTAGTGGAGATGTAAGACCACTGTATATAGGAGTGGCTGTCAGTATATTTTTTCCAGCTTTAATGGGAACGATTTGGTGGTTTTTGCAAGCAAAAAATAGTGAAATACAGCAGAACAGAGCCGAACTGGAACAGGAGAATCAAAGGCTAAAGACAGAAATAGGAAACATAGACAAAATCAAAGAAGAAACAAACAAAATTAAGCAGGAAACTCAAGCTTTAGTTAGTGTTTTTGACCAGATTCGTCCTTGGTCAGCGGTGTTACAAGATTTGCGCGATCGCATCCCAGAAACTGTGCAAATTGATAGCATCAAGCAAATTCCACCCACAGCCCCAACAGAAGGACAGCCAGCACCCAATCCTGCTGGAGGTGTGGAAATTTCGGGGTTTGCTCGCTCCTTTAGCGATGTCAACGATTTTATCCTGAGTTTGCAACAGTCTCGTTTCTTCAAACCTGCACAGACAAAAATTATCACAGTAGAGCTAGTAGATGCACCGATACAACCCGGATCTCAATCTGCTACCAACATACAAATTAAACCACTGCAAATAGTCAAATACACAATTCAATCCAGTCTCAGTAATGTTCCCGCTTCTGAATTAATTCCGGAATTGGAACAAAAAGGCGCAGTAGGACTAGTGAATAGAATCCGTAGTATGCAACAAATAGGAGTCATCCAAAAATGACTTTCAATGATGATTTAAATTTTGTACAAGGTACAGAATTTGATACAGCTTCTCCAAGTTACCTCGTTATTTTTGGCATTCCCTTAGCACCAAAATTTATCGGCATCCTCGTAGGAGTTTTAGGGCTTGCAGGAGCAGTTTATGTGCTGATAAATTCCGTCATGCCAGCATGGGAAACTTTTCAACAGCAGCAAACAAAACAGAACCAATTACAGGAAGTGGTTGACCAAAAGAAAACCATTATTCAACAAATGGAGACAGTTAAACAGGAACAAGCAGTTTCCAAACAGCAACAACTCCAGGTTTTAGCTTTATTTGCTAATGAGAAAACCTTGGATACCCTACCACTGGATATAAATCGCTTGGTTGAATCTAGCAATACTCAAATTCCTCCAAATGCAGTGAGAGCAAAACTGAGGAAATACGTCCCTACTGGAAAGGCTGAACCCATTACTGATAACAGTCTTGGTTCATTAGTAAATGGCAAGCTAAAACGTAGCAGTATCAATATAGAAATTATCGCAACCTACGAACAAACACAATCCATTCTCCGTAATATCGAGCGGTTACAGTCTTTGTTGATAGTGAAAGACTACCAATCAAGTTTGGTACCAGAAGCAGCAACTCAACAAGACAAAACTGTGATGCCTAGAGTTGGACCAGCACCTATTAGTACATCTTTCCAGTTACAGGCATTAATGCCACTGAGTCAAGAGGAAGTCGCAGCTGCTGCTAAAGCGACAAAACCAAATAAGTAGGTCGGTACAAATAAAGTTAACTCGTTAAGGCAGTCATTAGTCATTAGTCATTAGTCAACAGTCACAAATTATTCTCCCTCACTCCCTCACTCCCTCACTCCCTCACTCCCTCACTCCCTCACTCCCTC